>JBKJMK010000070.1:0-4278 GCA_046596005.1 Usitatibacteraceae bacterium
TTTGGGACCGAAACCGCTTTGAACATTTGTGGGGTTGGCCATATCGATTCGAGGCCTACACGCCAATCGAAAAACGCAAGCTCGGCTACTATGCGCTGCCCCTGCTATGGCGCAATCGGGTGATCGGCTGGGGAAATGTCGAGTCCGGCGCGCAGCGCGGTATCGCCAGGCTCAATGTACAAATCGGCTATGCGACAGGCAAACCAGCACGCGCCGAAGCGCCGATATTCAAGCGTGAGTTGGAGGCAGAAATTGAACGATTGCGGTTGTTCCTGCTAACTCGATAGCGTACTTGATCCGCGCGTCATGGCTCCCCAGGTTACGTATCGTTGTCCAGCCCAAGTTCCTGTACCTTGCGCGTGAGCGTATTGCGCCCGATGCCGAGCAGGGTCGCCGCTTCGATGCGGCGCCCACCGGTATGTTCCAGTGCCTTGCCGATTAGCGCTGCTTCAAAGGAACGACTCAACCCTTCGAAAATTTCCTTCTCACCGCGGGCTAACGAGGCGGTGACTTCGCGTTCAAGCGCACGTCGCCAGTTGCCGTCAACCGGCACCGCATTCTTGTCGCCCGCGCTGCCACGCATGTCGGCGGGCAGATCCGCTACTTCCACCGTTTGTGCAGGTGCCATCACGGTCATCCAGTGGCACAGATTTTCGAGTTGGCGCACGTTGCCTGGAAACTCTTGTAGCGCAAGAAAAGTGACTGCGGCCTCGGAAAGCCGTTTCGCGTCGACATGCAATTCGCGCGCGCTCTTTGCCAGAAAATGTTTCAGCAGCAACGGTATGTCTTCCCGGCGTTCGCGCAGCGACGGCAGTCTGAGGCGAATGACGTTAAGGCGATGGTACAAATCTTCGCGAAATAGCCCTTCCTTGACGCGCGCATCCAGATCCTGGTGTGTCGCGGCAATGACGCGAACATTTGCCGTAATTGGCGTGTGGCCGCCGACACGATAGAACTGCCCATCTGACAACACGCGCAGCAAGCGCGTTTGCAAGTCCGATGGCATGTCGCCGATCTCATCGAGAAACAGAGTACCGCCATCAGCCTGTTCGAATCGCCCGCGACGCATCATTGCCGCACCCGTAAAGGCACCGCGTTCATGGCCAAATAATTCGCTCTCCAATAGATCTTTTGGGATCGCGGCGGTGTTGATGGCGATGAACGGTTTGGCTGCGCGCGGGCTGTGTCGGTGCAGCGCCAACGCGACCAGTTCTTTGCCGGTACCGGATTCACCGGTAATCAAAACGGTGGCGTGCGACTGGGAAAGGCGACCGATGGCGCGAAATACTTCCTGCATTGTCGGCGCTGAACCGAGTATCTCCGGCACATTGCCGGCAATGTCCTCGCTGGGCGATTTGCGTACGGACTCGTCGAGCGCGCGGCGGATCAATTCGACGGCATGGTCAACATCGAAAGGCTTGGGCAGATATTCAAATGCGCCGCCTTGAAACGCCGCGACCGCACTCTCCAGGTCGGAGTAAGCCGTCATGATGATGACTGGTGTGGTCGGTAGTTTTAATTTAAGTTGCTGCATGAATTCAAGACCCGTTGCACCCGGCATGCGGATGTCGCTGATCACCGCTTGCGGCGAGCTATCTTCCAGTGCGTCGAGTGCGTCCTGCGCCGCGGCGAACGACCGAAAAATAATGCCCTCTCGAGAGAGCGATTTTTCAATTACCCAACGAATGCTTTTATCGTCGTCGATGATCCAAACTGGTCGCATGTACTACTTTCAAGAGTGTTGGGAAGTTTCCGGGGTTGGCGGAACGGTGCGCACCGGCAGCATCACCGTGAATCGGGTCTGGCCGGGAATGCTATCGAATTCGATAATGCCCTGATGTTGGTTGATGAGGTCTTGTGCGATTGATAGCCCCAAACCTGTGCCGCCATCTCGTCCCGACACCAGAGGATAAAAAATTTTGTCCTGGAGTGCACTTGTCACGCCGGGGCCGTTGTCGATGATGTCGACCATAATGGCAAAGCGGTAACGGACGCGTGCTAGCGTCACTTGACGCGCGATGCGCGTCACGATGCGGATTTCTCCACGCCCTTTCATCGATTGCGCTGCATTCCTTGCGACATTCAATAGCGCCTGGATCAGGTGTGCTTTCTCACCGATGAGTTCGGGCAGGCTGGTGTCATAGTCACGCAGGACGCGAATGCCATCCGGAAACTCTGCCAGCACCAGTGACCGTACATGTTCCAGCACTTCGTGAATATTGAGGCTGACAAGTTTTGGCAGGCGATGGGGCGTCAACAGGCGATCCATCAATGCCTGGAGGCGATCAGCCTCTTTTACGATGACCTGTGTGTATTCTTTCAATTCGTTCTGCGGTAGCTCACGCTCCAGCAGTTGAGCCGAGCCGCGAATACCGCCAAGTGGATTCTTGATCTCGTGGGCCAAATTGCGGATCAGTTCACGATTCAACTGCTGATGTGCAAGAATTTTTTCTTCGCGGAAAATTTTTATTTGCTGGTCTTGCTGGTGGAATTCCAGCGTCAAACGTTGTCCATCAGCCGGTGCGGCGGTGCAGGCAGTGTGTAGAATCGTGGCGGCGGCGGTTTTGGGCGTCAGTTCGTTCTCGCTGAAACTGGCGTCGTGTTTGACCACCTGATTGAGCATTGCAAATAACGCCGCATTGCCGGCGTGCGCGGAGAATAATCTTGCGCAGGGCTGCCCGAGTGCGTTTTTTTGACTGAACGCGAACATGGTCTCCGCTGCGGGGTTGGCGTATTTCAAGGCAAAGTGACAGTCGAGAATGATCACAGCCGTTGATAGCATATCCAGTCCGGCATAAAGTTGAGATTGAGGGTTCGGCATTTTTATATGGATGGCATAAAAGCATAAAGACACAAACGCATAGCGATGCAAATGTAAAAAGCAAGTTTTGCGCCACTAACCTTAAAACAGCAATTTCATGATTCGAGGATACCGTCTTTCGATACGCGCCGAGACGAAAAAAAACGCCGAAGGCTCATCGCCCCCGGCGTTTCAAATATCGATCGGCAACCCGATCGAAAGGAGACGTTGTTACCGCCTGGACAGCAGTTCCTCACGCAGCGCGGCAATACTGCCTTCGTGCATCGCCACTTCGTCCTGCAAGTTGCGGACGCGCTCAAAGTGACGCTCAATTTCAGCGCGAACGTCCTGGTGGATGAGTGGTTTCTGCTGCATGGCGGCGAGAGTCGCGCGTTTCATGCGAATGTCACCTGACTGGCGTTGTTCTGCGCCGAGCGCCTTACGTGCCGCGTCCAGCAATTTTTCTTCGGTCTGGATTTCGCCTTGCATAATGCGCTCGCGAATATCGGCACGACGTTGCCGGACAAGTTCTTGCGTCTTGTCCTTGGTGTCGAGTGAAGCAATCGTTGTCGGTGGTGGCGCGGCGGCGGTTGCTGGAATCGCTGGCGTAGCATTGAGTGTGCTGGTAACAGCAGGGACCGACGTGAACGCAACAGCTGCGGGGGTAATTGAATAAACAGGTGAAGGCACGCTGGTCACTTTTGCAACTGGAATAGCGCGCGCAGCGGGCGCTTGGACGGTCGGGGCGTTTGGCGAACCTTGAATGACTGTCAGCGGTTCGAGGTCAATCTTTGCACCGCCCTTGATCGGTGAATTGGCGTAGGTTACCCGACCGTGCTCATCTACAAACTTGTAAATCGTTTGCGCGCTTTGCCCAAACGCGAACATTGGCACGAGGCCGAAACAGACAACAACACATTTCGCGAGTCGATTCATTGCGTTTCAGCCCGGATTTTTCACCCGGCGAGTCCGCGTTGGAAGGTCTTACAGGATACGACTCGGAAAAATGTTTTGCAATACAATGACTTGTGGTTTGGGCAGCCCTTGAACACTACCGGTAGCTTTTAACGCTAAATCAGGGTCATCGACAGCGGTATTTTTCGCGATGAGCAATGCTTCCAAGCGTCGCATAGCGAAAAAAGAGCGTACCAATCAAGTTGGTACGCTCCTTTTTTGAGGCGCAGCCATTGCGCTCCAGTTTACGTCTCACATCGCGTAACGTAATCTGAGGCTTTGGCCTATAAGGAATAGTACATATCGAACTCAATCGGATGTGTCGTCATGCGGAAGCGGGTCACTTCCTGCATTTTGAGTTCGATATAAGCATCGATCATTTCGTTGGAAAACACGCCGCCGCGCGTAAGGAATTCCCGATCCTTGTCCAGGTATTCCAACGCCTGGTCGAGCGATGAACACACGGTTGGGATCTTGGCGTCTTCCTCTGGTGACAGATCGTACAGATTTTTGTCGGCTGGATC
>JBKJMK010000081.1:0-6609 GCA_046596005.1 Usitatibacteraceae bacterium
ACTGGATTCCAGCCTGCGCTGGAATGACGAATTTTTGAGGTTAATAGGTGTTCGCCTAAATCGTCGAGTTACGCGTCTCGCTCCCATCGCCATGGCAAACTTCCGCCATGTGCACAAACTTTATCCCGACCTCGTCAGACATGCTGGTGCAGTTCGGTGTCGAACGCGCACCCTTCGATTACAAAGACGAAGCCTATCCCGGTTACGATGCGCCGATCATCGCGCACATCGTGCGTGCGAAGGGCGCGGCGGACGACAAGCGCGAATGTGTGCCGGCGCGATTCGGCTTGATCCCGCCGAATATTTATCCTGAGGAAATCAAAAGTTTCGTTCGCAAATATCACACCAACAATGCACGCGCCGAGACGGCCGGACAACGGCGCAGCTTTCGCAATGCCTGGAAGAACCGCCAGTACTGCCTGATTCCGGTGTCGTGCTTTTATGAGCCCAATTGGGAAAGCGGCAAGGCGGTGCGCTGGAAAATCTGGCTCAAGGACACGGCGTCATTTGCCATCGCCGGCCTGTGGGAGCAATGGCAACACGGTGAGGAATCGTTCTATTCCTTCACCATGCTGA
Source organism: Usitatibacteraceae bacterium (assembly GCA_046596005.1). Lineage (GTDB taxonomy): Bacteria > Pseudomonadota > Gammaproteobacteria > Burkholderiales > Usitatibacteraceae > UKL13-2. Next base: position 577 of record JBKJMK010000081.1, read on the forward strand.
CGGTGAACGCGGATGACCATGCCGTCATGCGCCACTTCCATCGCCACGGTGAAGAGCGGCGCATGCCGGTGATACTCCATCCGGAGGATTATGATCGGTGGCTGAACGCGAATCCGGAAGAAGCATCCCGCATGTGTCAGTCCTATCCGGCGGAACTGATGCAGTCCGCGCCCGCGCCCAAACCGCCACGCAATATGCCGAAGATTGAATAGCCGCCGAGTGATTGACAATACGGCTACCTGATTTGATTTTTTCCTGCCTGCCGCGACGTTTGATAGTTATTTCCTATCAGACCGATTCGAACAAACGATTTTCCTATCAGTGCGGCCATCGGTAGTATTCGTTTGTCGCTGCCAGCCATGAAGGCAACGCGAAACCTACCTTGAAAGTCTTCATGCCGCATGCAACGCCAGAATGAATGAACCCAATGCAATACAAGCAATGCTGGATCGCGGGTCAACCGAAAACAGCGCGCCTGTGAACGCGGTGATTGGATTCACCATCGTGGTCACAATGGATTTAGTTAGAAAAACGTAGTTGATCGATCGGTGCCCTGACTGTGCACTGGATCGATCAATAAATCGCAGTCAACCAAAGGAAAGAACCATGTCAACCGAAGCCAAGTGCCCAGTAATGCACGGTGCCGTTAAACCCACAGCGGCGGGGGCCAGGACAAATGCGGATTGGTGGCCCAATCAGCTCAACCTCAAGATTCTTCATCAGAATTCTCCCCAGTCCGATCCGATGGGCAAGGACTTCAACTACGCTGAGGAGTTCAAGAGCCTCGACCTGCATGCGGTCATCAAGGACCTCCATGCCTTGATGACGGATTCGCAGGAGTGGTGGCCCGCAGACTACGGCCACTATGGCCCGTTCTTCATTCGTATGGCGTGGCACAGCGCGGGCACCTACCGTATCGGCGATGGTCGTGGTGGCTCAGGCTTCGGCACACAGCGATTTGCGCCGCTCAATAGCTGGCCGGACAACGTGAGCCTGGACAAGGCGCGCCGCTTGATCTGGCCGATCAAGCAAAAGTACGGCCGGAAAATTTCCTGGGCCGACCTGATTGTTCTTACCGGTAACGTCGCCCTGGAGTCGATGGGGTTCAAGACCTTCGGTTTCGCCGGTGGGCGCGCGGACGTCTGGGAGCCTGGCGAGGAAATTTACTGGGGATCCGAGGACACTTGGCTTGGCGACAAGCGTTACACCGGCGACCGGGTACTCGAGAAACCTCTCGGGGCCGTTCAGATGGGCTTGATCTACGTAAACCCGCAAGGGCCCAACGGCAACCCGGATCCTGTCGCTGCGGCACGGGATATCCGCGAGACATTCGCTCGCATGGCGATGAACGACGAAGAAACCGTTGCACTCTGTGCCGGCGGGCACACCTTCGGCAAGTGCCACGGCGCTGCTCCTGAAGACCACAAGGGCCCGGACCCCGAGGGCGCCGATATCGCCGAGCAAGGCCTCGGCTGGACTAGCGGCTTTGGTACCGGAAAAGGCGTCGACACCATCTCCAGCGGGTTGGAAGGCGCATGGACCCCCACCCCAATTACTTGGGACAACAGCTACTTCGATACATTGTTCGGCTTTGAGTGGGAACTGACGAAGAGCCCTGCCGGCGCGCATCAATGGACGCCCAAGAACGGCGCTGGGGCGGGCACCGTGCCTGACGCCCACGACCCATCGAAGCGGCATGCGCCGTTTATGGCGACCACCGACCTTTCCCTCCGGATGGACCCGGCCTATGAAAAGATTTCCCGCCGCTTCCACCAGAATCCACAAGAATTCGCAGATGCGTTTGCCAAGGCCTGGTACAAGCTCACCCACCGTGACATGGGCCCGATCGCACGCTATCTTGGCCCGCTCGTTCCGAAGGGCCAACAGCTGTGGCAAGACCCGGTTCCCTCGGTTGATCATGAATTGATCGGCGATCAGGACATCGCTGCACTGAAGGCCAAGATCCTCGCATCAGGACTGTCGATTTCCCAACTGGTCACGACAGCCTGGGCGTCGGCGGCCACCTTCCGCGGCAGCGACAAGCGCGGCGGTGCCAACGGGGCGCGCATTCGCCTTGCGCCGCAAAAGGATTGGGACGTGAATCAACCAGCCGAATTGGCAAAGGTGCTGCAGGCCTTGGAAGCGATCCAGACGAACTTCAATGGTGCGCAGTCGGGCAATAAAAAGGTGTCGCTTGCTGACTTGATCGTTCTGGGCGGCTGCGCAGCCGTTGAGGCAGCTGCAAGGAAGGCCGGGCACGACGTGACGGTTCCCTTCTCGCCGGGCCGCACCGATGCTTCACAAGAGCAGACCGATGTGGACTCATTCGCCGTGCTGGAGCCGACCGCAGATGGATTCCGCAACTACCTCCGGCAGGGGCTCGAAGGGTCCGCGGCGGAGTTACTTGTGGATCGTGCGAATCTGATGACGTTGACGGCGCCCGAGATGACGGTGCTGGTCGGCGGCATGCGCGCCCTGAATGCCAACGTCGGGCAGGCCAAACATGGTGTTTTCACCAAGCAACCCGGCGCATTGACCAACGACTTCTTCGTGAACCTGTTGGACATGAGCACCAAGTGGCAAAAGTCCGCCACGTCTGAAGGTGTGTTGGAAGGGCGCGATCGTACGACGAACGAAATCAAGTCGACGGGCACCGTTGTCGATCTGGTCTTCGGTTCGAACTCGCAGCTCCGCGCCGTCGCGGAAGTCTATGCATGCAGCGACGCGCAGCCGGCGTTCGTGCGTGACTTTGTGGCGGCCTGGAACAAGGTGATGAACCTTGATCGCTACGACCTTGCGTAAACGCCGAGAAAAGGACTGCAAGGTCCTGTAACGCGCAGCCGCGACCTGGCGCCGGGTTTTCCCGAACCAGGTTGCGGCTGCGCGAACCCCAGCCAGCGGCCGTTTGCCTTCAACCACGCTGACCTCCTGGTATTTATTTCCCCGGTGTTTTCCAGGCGCACCATTGAACGAGAATGAGCGGTATGGGCGATCGGGTTTACACTTCGTGTGCGGGCCACGCAGCCGACGCCATGATTTCAGCGGCGCATTCTCTGCGCAAGGTGCCATCTGGTCGGCAACCGCTTCGAGCGCCCAGCGCACACGAAGATCGCGCACCAACCCCTGCGCAAAGGGCGGCACCCAACGAAATGCACTCACCTTGAGCGTGGCCATTTTGTTTACCTTTTGTCGTTGAAGCAATTCTATGTTTTGATGTTACCAGCGAGCCACCTGCGTGCGTTGGTTCTTGAAGTGACAGGAGCAAAGAAATGAAAAATGCACGTCATGTTATTTTGGCATTCTGCATGGCAGCCATCGTTCTTTGTTCATGGCTTGGCCCACTTGATGCACCGGCAACCGAACAGGTTGACGCTGGTCTCAAGCGAGCGTTGATTAGCTTCGCGACGGCCAGGGCGCTGAATGGCGTCATTTCGGTTGTACAGGGAACACAGGTCTCGGCCCAGCCATTCGGTGTTGGCGTCAATTTGACGCCCGGACAGTTGCTCGCGCCGCTCAGTGAATTGGTGAAACATTTTTCCGATCTGATGCTGGCAGCCAGTATCGCTTTCGGTATTCAAAAGGTCCTGATTAGCATTGGCGGCTATTGGCTGATATCGCTTGTGCTGACCGCCGCCGCGCTCGGCTGGACATGGTTTCATTTTCGCCATGTACAACCACCTGCCTGGTTGTCCCGAGGTGTCGTCATTCTGTTGATGCTGCGTTTTGCGATACCACTGGTGACCATTGGCACCGATCTGCTGTCACAGAAGTTTCTTGCCGCTGACTATGCCTCAAGCCAGCGGGCGATAGATGCATCTTCCGGGCAGGTGGCCATGCTCAATCCGCCTATTCCAGGCTCCACTGAAGTCCAAGGAACATGGGACAAAGTAAAAGACTGGATATCGAAAAGTGCGGACGTGAAAACGCATTTTGAAACGATGAAGAAAATGATGGAGCAAGCGATAGAGCACATCGTCAAGATCATGGTGATCTTCATGCTGCAAACATTGGTCATTCCGCTCTTGCTTCTGTGGGGTTTGTATGGGGTATTGCGGGGCACTTTTGAGCTGCCAAGGCACAGTTCAACTTTTGCGGTTGGTGCGCCAACGCACTGACAGACCTGTACAAGTAACCGAAGATGGGCGCATCACAACTATTCAATAGAGGACACCCTTGAACCTACCCCATAACGCGTTGGTGCTAGTCGCCGATGGTCGCAAAATGCTGTTTCTGCGAAATCATGGTGAAGGGGCGCAGATCGACCTGCGCCTGGAGGCGCATCGCGAGCAGGAGAACGGCGCTAACCGCGATCAGGCGAGCGATGCACCCGGGCGCAGTTTCGCCAGCGTCGGAAGCCGCCGCAGCGCGATGGACGAAACCGACTTCCACCAGATTGAGGAGGACCGCTTTGCTGCTGAAGCCGCCGATCTGCTTCGCGAAAGAGCGCTCAGCGGCGACTTCAAGTCACTCGTGGTTGTCGCGCCGCCGCGAACGCTGGGCGAGCTTCGCAAGCATTATCACAAGGAAGTCGCTAGCCGGATTGTTGACGAATTCCATAAGGATCTTACCGGTTGCACCATCGAAGAAATTGAGGCAGCGCTGGTCCGTATCGAGTCTAAGCAAAGCAAAGATGAAGAGTCAGTGTGATTTTTTAAAACAGATCGCGCTGGCACCGCGGAATAAATTTGGCCAAGTTCGCTTTGCCAGCAGGCAGATTGGAAAAGGGAGCTTCTATTAACCTCAAAAATTCGTCATTCCCGCGAAGGCGGGAATCCAGTGTCGTACGTCGCAAAGTCGCTGGGTCCCCGCCTTCGCGGGGACGACGACTTCACCATATTTAGTTGCCGGATCAATAGAAGTTCCCAAAAAAGCAACCACTAGCGTCCCGGCGATATCCAGCACGTCGACATTCCAAACCTGCGCGCAATCAGTCGCACCGCGCCGTACTTTCATAACAACACTGCCGCGACGCTTGAAGAAATGGTCGATCACTACAACGCGTTCTTCAAGCGTGTCGCGATCCAGGCACCGGCCGCTGCCTTTCTGACCACCCAGCCGGGCGTGGTTCCGCCCGTCCATGATCGTCCGTTTACGGACGCTGAGGCTCCGGCGTTACTCGCCTACCTCCGCAAGCTTTGATCCGAAAAATGCCCAACCCGGAGCGCTCGCCGAATGGCGGGCGAGCCGCGAGGCAACTGTCCGGAGCAGCGCACGCTCCCGGTACGAAACGCGGCTTGAGCGCGGCAACAAGATATCCAGCGAGAATGACATAAACACCAGCATCCACGCGGCTTCACAGACATAAACGTCTGGAATTCCGCGCCGGTGCTTGTTTTACACTGTTCTGCATAAGCACACCTGCCGCGATAAAGGGCGCCTGGCCCACTGCATGGGGCAACCGTTTCACCCGGCACGTCCAATACGCCAGGTTTCAAACAGGGCATCAAATGATGCCTGCTTTGATGCTATCATTTCGACATCTTCACGGCAAAAGTCCACGAGGCTCCTCATGCGCACCACGATCAATATCGACGACGAACTTCTTTCACAGGCGGCGCGCATCACGGGCATTACCGAGCGGACGCGTCTGGTTCATGATGGCTTGGAAGCGTTAATCCAGCGGGAAAGCGCAAGTCGGCTCGCGCGGCTTGGCGGAACGCAAAAGGCGCTGAAAGCGCCTCCCCGCCGCCGCGCCCCTTCATGATCCTGGTCGATACGTCTGTTTGGGTTAATCATTTCAGACATGGCGATCGCTTGCTTGCCGATTTACTCTCAACTGGTCAGGTGCTGATACATCCATTTGTCCGCGGCGAGTTGGCGCTGGGTAACCTCAAGCCACGATCAGAAATTCTACAGCTGCTGTCGGATCTTCCACATGCAACAGTGGTCGAGGAAAATGAATTGTTGCATAGTGTCGAAAGTCGAAAGCTGATGGGGCTCGGCATCGGATTGATTGATGCGCTTTTACTCGCCTCGGCACTGCTTGACGCGAGCATGCTATTTACGCGTGACAAGCGCTTGCACGCGATCGCG
>JBKJMK010000127.1:0-7743 GCA_046596005.1 Usitatibacteraceae bacterium
CGGTCGGCCCGCCTGCGGCGAACGGCACGATCATCGTGATTGGTTTGGACGGGTAGGCTTGCGCGCTGGCGAAGTTACTGAACGCGAACGTCACAACGGCTAAAAATATTTTCTTGATTTTCATGCGTCCTCCAGAAAAAACGGTTGGGCTGCCGAGCCAAATTTCAATAATTTCCCATTTTAGCCGATCCGGGCTTAGTACCTGGTCGGTCGCCTTCGCCGTTTGCAGACGTTGTTTCCGCTACAATCCGGCCAATCACAAAAACGTCATAAAACAGTCATTTTCTGCGGGGGGTTCGTTATGTTCGGAAGATTGATGCCCAAAGAGGGTCGCTTCTTCGATTTGTTCAACGGGCACGCCGCACTAATCGTTGACGGCGCGCACGAACTAAACCTGTTCATGAGTGATCTGGGCAACCGCGAGGCTCATGCGCAGAACGTTAGTTTGATCGAGAAAAAAGCCGACAAGATTACCCACGAGACGATCCATCTCCTGCACCAGACGTTTGTCACACCGCTGGATCGTGATGAAATCCACAAGCTCATCAGCAATATGGATGACATCCTCGACTTAATGGAAGATGTCGCCGAATGCGTCGTGCTCTACGATGTTCGCGAAGTGACCGATGCTGCACGAAAACTGTCTGAAATTTGCGTCACATGCGCCGAGAAAGTGAAAAAAGCAGTTGGCATGCTGGCGAACCTCGACAATTCGCAGGCGATCCTGAAAATTTGCAGCGAGATCGATCAACTTGAATCTGAAGCCGACCGCGTGATGCGCTCTGCCATGTCCAAACTGTTCAGGGACGAGCCGGATACGCGGCAGCTGATCAAATTGAAAGCCATTTACGAGCTGCTTGAATCGGTGACTGACCGCTGTGAAGATACGGCGAACGTGATCGAAGGAATTGTGCTGGAAAACGCCTGACCGGTTCACGTCCGACGAGCCCTTTAAGGAGACGCCTTGACTTCGCTTTCAATCAGTTTTGAAATGATTGTGTTTCTGGTTGCGGTGGCACTGATATTTGATTTCATGAACGGCTTCCACGATGCCGCCAACTCGATTGCGACGATCGTTTCTACAGGCGTATTGAAACCACAATATGCAGTCATTTGGGCGGCGTTTTTTAACGTAATCGCCATCTTCATCTTTCAACTCACCGTTGCTGCCACCGTCGGCAAAGGAACGATCGAACCTGCCGTCGTTGATCACTTTGTCATCCTCGGTGCGCTGGTCGGTGCCATTAGTTGGAATGTCATCACCTGGTACTACGGTATTCCCTCGTCATCCTCACACGCATTGATTGGTGGCTTGATCGGTGCCGCCGTGGCCAAGGCCGGCACCGGATCGCTGATCGCAAGTGGCGTCGCAAAAACGGTGGTGTTCATTCTGGTATCGCCACTGCTGGGTTTCCTGCTCGGATCATTGATGATGGTGTTGGTAGCCTGGACAATGAGACGTACTGCGCCCCGAAGAGTGGACCGCTGGTTCCGGCGTCTGCAATTGGTATCGGCGTCGTTTTACAGTCTTGGCCACGGCGGCAACGATGCGCAGAAAACCATTGGCATCATCTGGATGCTGTTAATCTCCGCCGGCACCATCGGCGCGAAAGACCCGGTGCCGGTTTGGGTTATCGTCAGCTGTTATGTGGCGATCGGCATGGGAACGTTGTTTGGCGGCTGGCGTATCGTCAAAACGATGGGACAAAAAATCACCAAGCTAAAACCGGTCGGAGGCTTTTGCGCCGAAACCGGCGGTGCCATAACGCTGTTCACGGCCACTGCACTGGGTATTCCGGTATCCACAACACACACCATCACCGGTGCCATCGTTGGAGTGGGTGCGGCGAATAAACTTTCCGCAGTCCGCTGGGGTGTTGCCGGTGGCATCGTCTGGGCTTGGGTTCTCACTATTCCCTGCTCGGCTTTCATGGCCGCAGTGACGTGGTGGTTGGCGCAGCGATATTTGTAGCGATTATCGCGCACTCATCAATTGATCCCGGCCAAACCCCAATACCGGCGCGGCTTGCGGAACGAAAACATGCCGAGGTCCGCGCCAGTGCTAGGGTCTGTGGATCTACTGGGCAGATTGAGTAAGGTTGCTGTCATCGGCGTTGTTTCAGCTTGCACTTTTTGTCAATTGGTATCAAAGTAGTATTAGTAATCAGTACCCGGCATGCGAATGCGGCATTGGCTTTTCTTAGAGTTTGAAAAAGGGGGAGTAAAAATGTTCTCGAGACAAAAACCTGCTGCGGCCGCAGTGACGCTTGCATTGTTTGGCTTTTCCGCCACGGCATCGCAAATTCTGCTCGCGCAGACAGCACCTGCGACGACCGAGGCGGCAAGTGCAAAAGCCGCCGAAGAGGCGAAGAAAGCCGAAGCCGCCAGAAAAGCCAGCCTCGCCAAAACAGACCAGCAAGTGGATGCCGAGGTCGTCACCGGGATTCGCGCCTCATTGGAAAGATCCCTCGACGTGAAGCGGGAGGCAGGTGCGAACATTGAAGTGATTACGGCAGAAGACGTCGGCAAGATGCCCGACAAAAATCTGGCGGACTCCCTCCAGCGCCTCGTTGGCGTGGCTGTACGTACCGATTACGACGAAGCAGAAAAAGTATCCCTGCGTGGAACCAATCCCGATATGAGCTTGATTCTGTTCAACGGCCATACCGTGAGTGGTGGCGATTGGTATGTCTCGGATCAAGGATCGAGTAGCCGAAGCACCAGCCTGAGCCTGATGCCATCGTCGGTACTGAATCAGGCAATCATCTACAAGACATCACAGGCCAATATCGCCGATGGCGGACTCGCTGGCACGATCAATGTGACCACGCGCAAGCCGCTCGATCAAGAGAAGCAATTCGGTGGGCTGATCAGCGGCGGCGGCGTCTACGCCACCTTGCCAGCGAAGACGTCGGGCAATATCAATGCCAGCGTGAACTGGAAGAATGCGGACAACTCGTTCGGCGCGATTGCACAGGTATTCAAGGAAAAGCGCTACATTCGCCGCGATTCCGTGTCGCGGCTAGCGTATGGCACCAGTAGTGGCTGGGATGTGATTAACACCGCCACCATGAAAGGTATCACCGACGCATCGCTTGCCGGGTCCGGATACACGGCTGCGGACCTCAACGGTGTGCGTATGCCGGGCAGCCTGAGCTCCGAGTTTGTCGAAGGCGAACGTGATCGCAAGGGTGGGATGATTTCGGTTCAATATCGTCCCAACGATACCTGGGATCTTACGGCGACTGGCTTTTACTCGACGATGGACACAAATAATTTCGGCAGGCTGACGTCGGGTGCCATCTACAGCATGTTGCTCGGCAAAAACGAGCCGTTCGGCGCGACCGGATCAACAGCAGCCAACACCTCATCCGGCGGCCGACAGGTTTTTGCGCGAATCCTCAATCCGGTGATTGTCACGGAAACCTCGAACTACGGCTTCCCGCTGCGGGTGTTAAAAAGCGCTACGATTATTTTTCCAAACGGCACTTCACCGCAGTACGTCGGCAACTCGGAAGGGTTCTACCGTGATGGCGCGAATGCAAACAGCGGCTTTCTGGATCTCGATGCGAAGTACCGATTCAGTAGCGACCTCGTCTTCAAGGCCCTGCTTAGTACGACGAAAGGCGAAGGCATCACGGCGCTCGATCAGGGTGTCACGTTTGCGCGTTACGGCACCGGCATTTCGTATCAGCTTAACGGATTGCAAAAAGCCCCCGATGTCACCTACATTGGCTCTGGTACCAATCAGCCCGGCCTCAACGCGGACGGTAGCGGTTATCGCCCAGTAAGCCGCGGCGCATCGAGCGTCAAGACCATCGACAAGGAGCGCAGCTTTGCGCTGGACGGTGACTACACACAAAGTGCAGGTATTTTTTCTTCAGTGCTTTTCGGTTATCGATTTGCGGATCACGAGCGTTTGCTCAAGCGCTGGGCACCGTCCTTTGTCGCCTCGACTGTGGCTTCAATTACCAATTCCGGATACGTCAGTTATCCGGACGATTTCGGCAGCCAGCTAGGTGGCAATAATTGGGACCGAACAGGTTTTTACCTGTCACCGGAAGCATTAAAGGCATATATCTCCTCGCAACTAAAGGCGACCAATGCAGACTTTGAACGCCGTGTCGTCGGCGAAATTGACGTACGCGAAAAGCAAACCGCCTTATTTGTCATGCAGAACATGGAGGGAGAGCGCTGGTCCGGGAACGTCGGCTTGCGCTTCGTGAGGACTGAGGTTCTCGCCAACATCGTAACGCCTGTGCGATCCGGCCTGTGCCCAAAAATTGAACCCGGCAAACCGGTAGTCGCCTGCACCGCGGTGCCGGACGCGATCAACACGGCTGGCGACGGTACAACGTTCTACGATGGTGTTGCCTTCAACCCGTTGCAGGGTCAGGTTTACTACAAAACAAAAACCAACAAGACGTTTACCGACATGCTGCCGAGCTTGAACCTGCGGTTTGAACTACAGCCCAAACTGATTGGCCGCATCGGATTGAGCCGAACCATCGGTCGTCAAAATTACAACGTGTTGGGTACCGGTTTTGGTACCCCCAGCTGCGCAGGCGCAGCAGGCTGCGTCGTGACAGGCCCAAATCCTGATTTGAAACCACTTAGCGCCAAGAACCTTGATTTGTCGCTGGCTTGGTACTATGCGCCACGATCCGTGGCGCTGATCAACCTTTATAAATCAAAGATTTCCGGTTACGTCAAAACGGGCACGAACAACCAAGGCACGACGGTGGATCTCATCGATCCCGTGGACAGCATTGTCAAGCCATTTTTCTTGCTCACCTCTTCGCAGCAAGGTGCAAGCATTGAAGGCATCGAACTCGGTCTTGAGCAACCGATCGGTGCTGGATTCGGATTCCAAACCAATGTCAGTCGGGCAAGAACCCGTGTCGATGACGGCAGACCATTGGTAGGGGCATCCGAGTACAGCGCCAACGTCGGTGGCTATTTTGAAAATGACGCATTCAGCGCACGCCTGGTTTACAACTATCGCGGAAGATACGTCGCAAGTTCGACGGCACCCGCGCCGACCGCCAATAGCCAGGGAAATAGCATCATCAACGGTGTGCTCATGCCAGTCGCGCTGCAGTGGGCCGCGCCTGTATCTAACATCGCCTTCTCCATGAACTACAAGTTCACCAAAGAGCTGAGCGTTTCTTTCGACGCGACCAACCTGACCAATCCAACACGTGCAATTTATCGCTATAGCGAAGAAGAGCAACAAAAGCTGGACGTCAGCGGTCGCCAGTACTATCTGACCTTCCGGTACAGGTTTTAGCGCGGTCCAGGAACAGTAGACAAAGCCAACGCCAGGGCGCGCTTCGGGCAATACAATTCCCGGATCGCGTCGCCTGTGGCAGGGAGTGGGTTGTGGGTGCTTGCTGATTAACCGACGACCGCTGGCTCCAGAAGCGTCAGTGTCTGGCTCGCCGTATCCAGCCGCGCCCTGACCCCGATCGGGATCGTGAATTGATGCGGTATGTGTCCGAACGAATAACCGTAGACTGCGGGAATCGGCAGCGCGCCGAATTGATCGTCGAGCACTTCGCTGAGCGTCAATGAAGCGTCACCATCTGGTGCTCGGCTTTTGCTGAACACGCCGAGCATGATACCTGCTGCGCGTTTCAAGCCATCGCCCTCCCCGCGCCCGCCGACGCTTTGTTGTAATTGGGTAAGCATGCGATCAATCCGATAAGGCGGTTCGCGAACGTCTTCGAGAAAGACGAGATGGTTTTCAATCTCGGCGGCATATGGGGTGCCGATCAAGGCCGCCAGAACGCTTAAGTTTCCACCTGTCAGCCGGCCTTCGGCGACGCCGTGGCGCAAGGTGCGGAGTGCGAATTCTGGTTGTGCTGCGGCCTTGCGCTCGTTTTCGACGGACATATTGATCTCAGTTTGCGGGCGCGGTGACATCAGGACGGCTTGCATTTGTGTGACCGCGTAGTCGGTTGGGGTCGACCAAGCCACCGGACCGTGAAACGTAACGAGCCCCGCACGACGGTAAAGCGCGAGATGCAATGCTGTGATGTCAGAATAACCGATGAGGATTTTCGGGTGCCTGGCGATGAGCTCGTATTGCAGATGCGGCAACAAACCCGTGCAGCCCGATCCTCCGCGCGCGGTCCAAATGGCTTTTACGTCTTTGTCGACAAACATGCCGTGCAGATCATCCAGTCGTTGCTGTACCGTCCCGGCATAACCGCCACGGGCTTCGCGAATGTTGGTGCCCAACTTCACCGTGAAACCGAGAGACTCAAGATTCGCTACGCACTTCTGGATGATCGTATCATCCAGCACGCCTCCGGGGGCAACAAGGCCCACAAGGCTGTGCGACTTAAGCGCTGCCGGTTTGATAATGCGCCGGGCTGGGTACGAGACATCCGGCAAAGCGTCCGCGTGCACGGTAGCACTGCCAACACCGGCGAAAATGGTCGCGATAGTCGTTGAAAATTCGCGTCTATTCATTGGCTTCCAATAAATCAACTGACCGACAAAAAAATACAGGGTGCCGCTTTCGCCGACACCCTGCAAGTCTCAATCGAATAATCGCTAGCCCTGAAAACCGCGAGCTAGCGGCGCATCAGAAAAAATTGTAGCTGACCAGGAACGTGAATGAACGACCACGCGGATCTGCAACACGCGGCTCCCAAGAGCTGCCCGCGCCAGTGTTGGTATCATATGCTGCGCTAAACGGCGGATCCTGATCCAATAGATTCTTGATACCGAACGTCAAGCTCAAGTTCTTGATTCCGCGATACGTCGTGCTGACACCATAGGTCGTGTAGCTATCGACGGTAGGATTTAGGTTGGCTGGCACCACACTGCCATTCAAAACGCCAGGGAGCACTGCATCCTTGTACGCGGATCTAAACGCTTGGCTGAGCGTGCCGCTCCAATCACCATGCGTGTAGGTAAATGATCCTGCATGCTTCCAGCGCAGGCCCAGATCGCCCGCACGGCTGAATACCGCAATTTCACTTTGACCAAACGGTGCACTTGCGATCAGCCGGGACTTCTTGTCGGTCAGGTAGGTACCATCAATCGTGGCAGAGAATTTTCCGGCCCCAAGTTTTCCGTTGAGCTTCGCCCCAACTTCGAAACCGCGCGTAAGTGTTTCACCAGCATTTACCCAACGCGTATCAATTTGCACAATGGCACCGGTTGCGTTGCGAATAAACCTGTCGACGAATAAGTCATAGTTCGCAATCAACGTGGCAACGGGCAAGGCTTGGATGGTACCGGTTCGTTTGATTTGCCACCAATCAATGTTTGCACTGAATTCGGTAGTTGGAGCAAACACGAAACCGACGCTACCCTGCTTGGCTTTTTCAGGCCCCAAATCCGGCTTGCCGCCAAAGAGCGTGTTGGGCAGAATGGACTCACAACCCGGCGTCGTGCTGACGACGCGCGCGGCGCACTTGGCCGGATCGACAATCGTCGTACCAGAAGTCGGCGACTCCGTGATTCCATTGAACAATTGATTGAACGACGGAACACGAAAGCCTGTGTTGTAAGAACCGCGAATCAGTATCTGTTCAACAGGCACAAAGCGCAGCGAAATTTTGGGATTGACTGTGCTGCCAAAGCCCGTGTACTGGTCACGTCGTACGGCAGCAGTAAGCTCCAGCGTTTTGGTGATTGGTACCAAAACCTCGGTATAAACTGCTTTGATGTCGCGCCTTACACCGCTCAGCACATTGGCGGCATCGAATGGCGCGTTAAATACAGCGC
>JBKJMK010000139.1:0-4937 GCA_046596005.1 Usitatibacteraceae bacterium
CGCGCGACCACGCTCCTGCTTGCGAGGCGCGCAACGGCTACCGGTAACATTTACTGCGCGCTTGCTGATGCAATGCGACCGTTGTGCGGCCATTCACGAAGCGCCTGACCCACCACATCAATCACGTCCGCCTGCCAATGTTGGTAAATTCGGCAAATCGCGTAAGACCGGGGGTCGCCCGGTGAATTGTGCAGTGCGCAAAAATAACACATTACCTATTGGGCGGCGAATGGTCAAGCGCTAGCTGTGACTTAGTTCCGCGAGCGCCGGAAACTTGCTACACTCCAGTCGCAACAACCGGGATTTTCCCCGTATAAAACAACGCTTCCGTTCATTCTGAGGAAACCCTGGCAACCAGACAAGAAATGTCGGATTTTCTGGCCTCCGTCGAAAAGCGCGCCTTCAAACAGGCCGTTTACGCCGTCCGTCAGGACGAATCCGCGCTGGACATAGTTCAGGACGCGATGATGAAGCTCGCGGAAAAGTATTCCGCCCGGCCCTCGCAAGAGCTTCCCATGTTGTTTCAGCGCATCCTCCAGAATACGATCCGCGACTGGTTTCGCCGGTCGAAGGTACGTTCCACATGGACCACACTGTTTTCCTCGTTCGGCGGTAAGGATGATGATGACGACTTCGATATTCTGGAGTCCTTGCAGGCCGACGACTCTGCAAACGTGCCGGTTTCTCCTGCGGCGCAGCTGGAGCAATCACAGACGCTGAAAATAATCGAGGCCGCCATCGAGCGTTTACCGACGCGTCAACGCGAGGCGTTTATGCTGCGTTACTGGGAGGAACTGGATGTCGCAGAAACCGCCAAGTCGATGGGTTGTTCGCAGGGTAGCGTAAAAACGCACTGCTCACGCGCTGTGGCATCGCTCTCTATTTTATTGAAAGCAAAAGGAATTTCATTGGAATCGGCATTCAGGACCGATTAATTTTTGAGCGACGATTATGGATAACAAACAGGAAAAAGACTTCGCGCAAAAAATCACGCGCACGCTCAATTGGGGCTTGTCTCGCATCGAAGCCGATAAGCTCGACCGCATTCGTGCTGGTCGTCAGCGTGCCTTGGCGGCATATCGCGAACCCGTAACTATCTTGGGATTAGTGACCGTTTCAGGCCAGACGCTGGACATCTCGACATGGATCCGCAAGCCATTGTTTTGGCTGCCTATTCTGGCGATTGTCGCTGCTGTTGCTGCATACACCCTGTCGGGTACAGACGATATTTATGACGAAACCGGAGGCGAGCTGGACGCGCAGCTTCTCACCGGTGAATTGCCTATCAATGCGTTTTTGGACAAGGACTTTGGCTCGTGGGTGAAAGAATCTTCGCAATAATTAGTGTGACATTTGTAGCAGCGCTACTGGCTTTTCATACTCCCGCCGCGCAAGCGCAGGCAAAAGCGGAAATTAAAACCGCAACGACATCCCCGCAGCTCGCCTGGAGCAAAGTCCCCGAGAGCGAGCGTCGCGTATTATCGCCGCTTGAAAAAGACTGGGCGCAACTCCCGGGAATCCAGCAACGCCGACTACTTGGCGCTGCAAAAAAATATTCCAGCATGACGCCCATTCAACAGGAACGCTTTCAGGATCGGCTCAAGGAATGGGCTGAACTAACGCCAGCGCAACGTCATGTGGCCCGTGACAAATACAAGAACCTCTCTACGCTACCGCCGGCCAAGCAACACGAATTGCGCGAAAAGTGGCAGGCGAAAAATGCCCAGTCCGGAGAACCGGCGGACGAAAAGCCTGCGTCAGCTGCCAAGTAGACTGGAAAAGCACCTGCGATGTTGCCGCAGCGTGTAACGTCGCCGGGGACCCCAAGCATCAAGCGCCGTATTGCGACGTTACTGTATGAGGCAATGTTGCTGCTTGCCTTGACCGTCATTGCAGCATTCCCCGTAGCAGGACTCAAAGGCGCGACACTTTCAGGCGCGCCGCACATCTTTTTTCAAACGTATCTCGTTTGCGTAATGGCCGCGTATTTCACCTGGTTCTGGCGACACGGCGGCCAGACGCTCCCGATGAAGACTTGGCGGTTCCGGGTAACTACCATCGATGGTGGCGAATTGAATTTCGTGACCGCACTTGCGCGATTCGTCTACGCTTTATTGTTTTACGGCCCGGCGTTCGTTGGCGTGGTGCTATTGTTTTTTCCGGATCGAATCAGCAGGGTCATTGCGATGTGGGCATTCTTGCCAATGGCCGCAACTATTTTATGGGCTCGCTACGATGTAGACCAACAATTCCTGCATGACAGAATGGCGGGCACCCGTTTGGTCAACGTCAAGCAGCACTAACCGAACAGCCTCGTCATCCGCACTGGGTATTCCTTCCACGCCAACAACGCAACGGCGACGGCCAGAAATAACAGGAGCGGAATCGACACTGTCAGTAACGATGGCCAATCATTGAGTACCGCCAAATGGGAGGCCAACTGGTTCAGGAAGTAAAAGCCCAGTCCGATCATGATCCCTAACAATAACTTGCCGCCAACGCCACTGGTGCGCTGCGACTGAATAGCAAATGGAATAGCCGCCAGCATCATCACGACGACCGCCAGCGGCTGAAACACCTTGGCCCAAAAAGCGAGCTGGTATCTGGTGCTATTTTGTTTGTTATCGCGAAGATGCTCAATGTAGGAGCTCAAATCCAGCAACGACATGTCGTCCGGCGTGACGCGAAGCACCGCCAGCAAATCTGGCGTCATCGCTGAGTTCCAGTACGCGACAGGAAGGCGATCCATGCGCGCGCGCGCGCCGTCAAACGTGGTTCTTTCCACATCGTTCAACACCCAGCGGTTGGTACCCTGGTCGAACTCAGCACTTTTCGCGACACTGATGGAAGCCATTCGATGTGCGCGGCCGAACTCGTAGATGCGCATATTCAACAATTTTGTATCGAGCGTCACAGTTTGAATATTGACAAAAGAAAGGCCATCCTTTACCCAAAATCCAGAGCGAAACTCCTGCGCGACGACACTGGTTGTTGCTGCCAATCGCATCCGCTTGGCAGCGTCTTCTGCGGCAGGTGCCACAAACTCCCCGAAAAGAAACGTAAGCGCCGAAAAACCCAATCCAATCACCGTTGCAAAACCCGCCAACTTGGTCAGCGACATACCGGAGGCTCGCATCACCGTCAGCTCCGATTGAACGGAGAGTCGGGTAACTGCAAACAACGTCCCCATCAGTGCGGCGACAGGGAAAATTACCACAACGTGCGATGGCTGCCTGAGCGTGACGTACAACAGCGCGGTGGAAAGTGCGTATTTGCCATTGCCCACACTATCGAGTTCCCGGATGAGGTCAAATAGTGCGAACAACGCGAGCAGCGCGATCAGCAATAGCAGCGTTGCCCAGAAAATTTCCTTGGCGAGATAGCGGAAGAGGATGGTCACAGTGGGGCAGATCGCTGGGAGGCAGAGTCCGAAATAAGTAATGGCGCGCGGACTTTCATTCTACCGATTCGGCCAGCCAGACGCGGCGTGCGCTCACGCCGGTGCCACCCGCGCGAGGAAGTTCGCGGGGCGCGGTTTGTGCCGCGCGATGCACGCTGTTTTTGTTGCGCCGCAATATTTTCAGTGGCGCTTTCACAGGCGGGGAAGCCGATCTGGTGAACTTCGGGTTTTCCCTACTATCAACTGGCGCGCCTACGCGACTATGATGCGCGAGGCGGAGCGTGTTCCGTCCACATCCGATAGTGGTTAAAACAGGAGGGGAAATGAAACTTACCGAGAAACATGAGGAGTATTGGCGCAAGAATCTTGTCGTCACCGGCGTATTGCTGGCGATCTGGTTCGTCGTCACGTTCGTGGGTGGGTGGTACGCGAGAGAGCTCAATAGCATTAGTATCCTCGGCTTTCCGCTGGGTTTTTACAACGCCGCGCAAGGCTCGCTAATTATTTATGTCTTGCTGATCTGGTATTACCAGCACTACATGAACAAGCTCGATATCGAGTACGGCGTGAATGAAGGAGAAGACGAATGAGCGCAGCCGACTTCAGCCACAAAGCTTTCTTCCAGCAGCTCAAGAAATATTACCTGTTCTACACGCTTGGCTTCCTTGGCTTCGTGATTGCGCTTGCCATCGCGGAACAAATGGGGATGTCTCGCAAGTGGATCGGCTACTGGTTCCTGTTCGCCACCATCAGCCTGTACGCGTCGATCGGCATCATGGCCCGCACTGTCGATGCAGCCGAATACTATGTAGCAGGCCGACGTGTACCGGCGCTCTTCAACGGTATGGCGACCGGCGCAGACTGGATGAGCGCTGCGTCGTTTATCGGCATGGCCGGTACACTCTATCTCTCCGGCTTTGACGGACTCGCGTTTGTGATGGGATGGACCGGCGGCTATTGTCTGGTTGCATTTCTGCTCGCGCCTTACCTGCGAAAATTTGGCCAGTTCACGATTCCGGATTTCCTCGGCGAACGTTACGGCGGCAACATCGTGCGCAGTATCGGCATTTTTGCGGCGATCCTGTGCTCGTTTACCTATGTGGTGGCGCAAATCTATGGTGTGGGACTCATCACCAGCCGGTTTACCGGGCTGGAGTTCGGTGTCGGCGTATTCGTCGGTCTGCTCGGCATCCTGGTGTGCTCGTTCCTCGGCGGTATGCGCGCGGTGACGTGGACGCAGGTTGCCCAGTACATCATTTTGATTGTTGCCTACATGACGCCAGTCGTGTGGCTGTCACTCAAGCACACCGGCAATCCGATACCGCAAATTGCATATGGACAAGCCTTACAGAAGGTGACCGAGCGCGAAAAAGTGTTGGCGGTGGACCCGAAAGAGGTTGAGGTGCGCGAGATTTTGAAAGCACGCGCCGCAGCCGCTAACGCAGGCCTCAAAGACCCGGCGGCGACGTACGCTAAAGGCAAGGCCGAGGTTGAACAGAAATTTGCCGACGCGAAAGGCGCCAACGCGACCGTGGAG
>JBKJMK010000238.1:0-11535 GCA_046596005.1 Usitatibacteraceae bacterium
CCTTGTCCCGGGTGCCGGATCGCCATTCAGCAAAGAAATTGCCCAGTGGATCCATGGCACGCCACTTTGCATCGCGCACACCGGTTAAGGCCGCATGCGCTTGCGGGAGCGCGCGTGGTGCCATATCGAGCTGCGGCCACATCAACAGCTCCAGACTGCCCTC
The DNA here is from genome assembly GCA_046596005.1 of Usitatibacteraceae bacterium. GTDB lineage: Bacteria > Pseudomonadota > Gammaproteobacteria > Burkholderiales > Usitatibacteraceae > UKL13-2. The sequence goes on from JBKJMK010000238.1 coordinate 164, forward strand.
CTTGAGTCGATAACCAATGCGTTGCGGCCCCGAAGCGGTGCCGACGGACCCGCCAAAACCTGAGCGCGTAAAGACCAGCGAGGCATCGTTGGCCGACGGTAACAGTGGCGAGAGACGCAGCGCGTCATCGAGCTGCCCATCGGCATTGCGCACGCGTCGCTCGATCACGGCAGAGAAATCGTTCTCAAGCCGGGCAAATAGCAAGGCGACGTCGCGCAGGCGACTACTTTGCACGTTGAGGTGCTCGCGGGTTTTAAACAGGGAATCAAGGGTGCGATAGGAAATCACCGCCAGCACGGCAAAAATGGTCATGGCCACCAGTAGCTCGATCAGCGTAAAGGCGCGCTGGCGCTGCATCATGGGGTGATGCCAATCGGCTGCACGAGATAGGTGGTCAGATTGGTCAGGGTTTGCGGATCGTTCGGTCTAAAAACGCGGATCTCGATTTTACGGAACGCAGCATTTGGTGTGTCGGATGTCGTTTGCTGCCAATCAAAAGTGATACCACCGAGCGTGCTTTTGCCTGCCGCTGTCCCGCTGCCCGGAAAGCTTCGTGTCGCCGTCAACAACGCGACCTGGTTCTGTGCAACCCAGGTTGCCAGCGTGCGTAATTTCGATTCTTCGGCGCTGACGGTTGCCACACTGGCCGCACGCGCCGCCGCCGCCAGCGCGATGGCGAGGATGACGAGCGCGATGATCACTTCGATGAGTGTGAAACCGCGCGTGCTTTGCCGCCGTTGCATTTTTGGCTATCCTGACTTGATGCGCAGGTTGCCGATGGCGTCACCTGCGATAGTAATCACGACGGACCTGGTCGCGAGCGACAGTTCGAACGGTTGGCTAATCCCGATCGGCACGAAGGTGATTTGCGCATCCTTTTGCGGCACTGCATTGCCGGCAACTGTCAATTGCACGTTGACAGACTCGGCGAATTTATGCGGCTTAAGCGCCGGCGACACTGACGGGTTCCATCGGTCCGGGTTACCCGCATCACGTTCGAAAAATTGCATCTGACCGGTGTCGAAACGTGCGGCGATAACGCGACCACCAAACGCCGCTTCGTCGCGCGCCACCTGAAGTACCGCAAGCACACGCTCGCTTTCCCGGCGGGCAACTTCATCATCGCTGGGGAACAATCTTGGTACCGCCACCGCGAGGGAAATACCGATGATGACCACCACCACCATTATTTCGATCAGCGTAAAGCCCCACCCCCGTTTGCCCGCAGACAACACCGATTACAAGTTCCAGGAGCCGAAGTCGGCATTGGATCCTTCGCCTCCCGGCTGGCCATCCGCGCCAAGGCTGTAGACGTCGATCTCTCCTTTGAGGCCGGGATTGAGATATTGATAAGGTCGCCCCCACGGGTCGTTGGGCAAGCGCTCGAGGTAGCCGCCGGCCTTCCAGTTTGTGGGCATCGGGTTGGAAGTGGGCTTGACCGTCAGGGCACCCAACCCCTGATCGGTCGAGGGGTAGGCCGCGTTATCGAGACGATACAGTTTCAACTGCTGCATGATCACTGCAATGTCCGACTTGGCCGCCGCCATCTTCGCCTGGTCGGGGCGATCCAGAATCCTGGGCGCGATGACGGCGGCGAGAATGCCGAGAATCACGACGACGATCATGACTTCTATCAGGGTAAATCCGGGGTTTTTTTTCATGATGAGATGTCAGAGTGAAAGTCGGAATGAATTGGAACAGATGTCGAGGGCAACATTTTTCCCCGTACAAAACGGGAAGCGCAGCACGGCGCTAGCGACTGCCCTCTGGGCATGGATGATTTCATGAAACACAAGCACTGGCGGGCGTCTTCAGCCATTATTGCTCCAAAAACCGCAGCAAATGGCGATCTGCGTTTTTTAGTACGCTATTTCACCAACTGGTTCAATTCAAATATTGGCAACAACACCGCCAGCACAATCGCCAGCACCACCACGCCCATCAACAAAATCATCGCCGGCTCGATCATCGCCGCGAGTGCAGCCATGCGTATTTCGATATCGCGTTGCTGCTGATTGGCGGCGGTCGCCAAAGTCTGTGGCAGTTTTCCGCTTGCTTCACCCGAGGCAATCAAGTGAACCAGCACCGGCGGAAATCGTTTGCTTTGCCCAATCGCTTGCGACAAACCGGCTCCTTCGCGCACGTTGAGTGCAGCGCGTTCCAGTGCATCACGCATCGGCAGGTTTGTGACCACGCCGACACTGGCACTGAGTGCGGAGAGTACCGGTACCCCACTGCCAACCAGAATCGACAGGGTTGCCGCAAGCTGCGCAGATTGTTGTGCACGAATGGTCCTGCCGACGACGGGCAACGACAGCAGCCATGCGTGCCAGCGGCGGCGCAGATGAGGGCGCTTGAGCGCGGCGCGGGCAGCAAAAATGCCAGCCGCGGCGATCACCAGCCAGAAAATGCCGGTTGCCTGCAGGAAGCGCGATAACGCCAGCAGGGCACGCGTGAACCACGGCAGCGTTTGCCTGGTGGTCTCGAAAACCCCCACAACCTGCGGAACCACGTAGATCATCAAACCGCCCACCACCAGCGCGCACACAAAAAGTACGATCGTCGGATAAATCATCGCGACCAGCAGCTTCTGGCGCATTGCCTGCTGCGCTTCGACGTGGTCGGCCAATCGCAGGAGCACGTCAGGCAATTTGCCGGAAGCTTCCCCGGCAGACACCAGCGTTTGAAAAAGATCAGAAAATGTTTCCGGATAAGCCGCGAGCGACTTGCCCAACGAATTCCCTTCCAGCACGCTGCCGCGCAGACGGGCCAGTAGCTGGCGCTCTTTCTCGGATTCGGCTTGCTCAATCAGCGCGTCGAAGGTTTGCTCAACCGTCAATCCTGCGCCGAGCAGCGTGGCGAGTTGGCGGGTAATCCGCGCGAGATCGGCGGTTCCCAGTTTGCCGCTGCGTTGTCGCCCGCCCGCATCGGCATCGTTGGCGGCTTCGATCAGGGTAACGTCGAGCGGGAACAGTCCCTGGTTACGCAATTGCGAACGGGCCAGACGCGGGCTGTCCGATTCCAGAACGCCGCGTTGTTCGAGGCCGTCAATGTCGTATGCGGTGTAACGGTAGCCGGGCATTGTGGCAGGGCGCTAGTCGCGCGTGACCCGCAACACTTCTTCAAGTGAGGTCACGCCGTCGGCCACCCAGCGGAGGCCGTCTTCACGCAGAGGCACCATGCCGTTGCTGATCGCCGCCGAGGTAATGTCACTCTCGGCTGCGCCATCGTGGATGAGTTTTCGCAAGGCTTCGTCGACCGCGAGCAATTCATAGATGCCCGTGCGTCCCTTGTATCCCGTTACCGAGTCGCCGGGTTCAAACAGCCTTGAAATCTGTCGATGCTCCGGATTGATGGACGCAGTCAGCATGCTGCGTTCAGCGTCGTCCGGCGCGCGTTCACGGCGGGTGGCTGGACTGAGTTTACGCACCAGTCGCTGCGCCAGGACACCTGACAGCGTGGACGCCAGCAGATAAGGCTCGATACCCATATCCACTAATCGCGTCACTGCACCTGCCGCCGAATTGGTATGCAGGGTCGCCAACACCAGATGTCCAGTGAGGGATGCCTGCACGGCAATCTGCGCCGTTTCCAGATCGCGAATCTCGCCGATCATGATGACGTCGGGGTCCTGCCGCAGAATGGCGCGCAATGCCCTCGCGAACGTCATTTCGATACGCGGATTCACCTGCGTCTGGCCGACGCCATCGAGATCATATTCGATCGGGTCCTCCACGGTCATCATGTTGCGCGTGTGTGCATCGAGGCGCGAGAGCGCGGCGTAAAGCGTGGTGGTTTTGCCCGAACCGGTGGGACCGGTAACGAGGATGATGCCGTGTGGTTGCTGAATCAGATGGTCCAACCGGGCGAGTGTGGTCGCTGGCATGCCCAACCGGTCCAGCGATAACCGGCCGGCCTGTTTGTCGAGTAACCGCATCACGACGCGTTCGCCGTGGCCCGTCGGCAGTGTCGAGACACGCACGTCCACAGGGCGCCCGGCAATACGCAGCATGATGCGGCCATCCTGCGGCAAACGCTTTTCAGCGATGTCGAGTTCTGCCATCACTTTTACGCGCGACACCATCGCGGCGTGCAGGGAGCGTTTCGGTTCGACCACATCGCGCAACGCGCCATCCACACGGAACCGCACCAGTGAACGGCGCTCGAATATCTCCAGGTGAATGTCGGATGCATTTTCGCGTACGCCCTGGGTGAGCAGCGCATTGATGAGCTTGATGATGGGTGCATCGTTCTCGGTTTCGAGCAGATCGGTAATTTCCGGTAACGATTGCGTCAGTTGCGCGAGATCAGCGGCATTTTCGATATTGCTGGCAATTTCCTGCACGGCGTCGTCCGCACCCGCTTCATTGGCGGTGGCGGTATAGGCGCGGGCGAGTCGGGCGTTGAATTCTGCTTGTGAAAGCAGCACCGGCTTTAGCGCCTTGCCGGTCATGCGGCGCACTTCCGCGAGAGTCGCCGAGGCGGGGTCGGGCGCCAGCCAGACTTCGATTTCGTCGTTTACCTGTTTGGCAGTGATGACGCCTTTTGCCTTGGCGAAATGGTAGGGAAGCCTGCCGACCACTGCGGGGTCGGCTGTTTCCATGTCGATGGCATTGCGCTGCCTGGCGTCGGCGGAGCCCATGATTACTTGTTGGTGGAAGTGGTTGCCGGTGGCGGCGGCGGAACGTTCAGCGAGGGCAGCTGGGCACCACCGGTCGGTGGCAGTAACGAGGATTGGTTGTCACGCAACATGGCACCCTGCTCATTGCGGATGTAATCGTAACGCTCGCCCGTCAACTGGTTCGCCGCCTTGCCGTCGCGCAACACGTACGGACGCAGAAACACCATCAGGTTGGTTTTGTCGCGACTCTTGGTTTGGGTTTTGAACAGGTTTCCCAGGAACGGGATATCACCCAATAACGGTACTTTGCTTTCGTTGTTTTTGGTGTCGTCCGATATCAAGCCGCCGATCACCACGATCTGGCCATCATCGACCAGCACGGTATTTTCGATCGAACGTTTATTGGTGATGAGGTCAACCGACTTTACCGCGCTCGACGTTGGCACCACACTTGAGACCTCAAGGAAGGCCTTGAGCTTGACCGCGCCACCTTCGGCAACTTGTGGCGTTACTTTGAGTGTCAGGCCAATGTCCCTTCGCTCGACAGTTTGAAATGGATTGTTGGCCCCCGTCGTGGTCTGCGTAAAGCTACCGGTCACGAACGGCACGTTTTGCCCAACGGTGATTTTTCCCTCTTCGTTGTCGAGCGTAAGTATATTGGGGGTAGAAAGTACGTTGCCTTTCTGGCCAGCCTCGAGCGCGCGCGCGAGTGCACCGAGGTTTAACACAGTGCCTGCGACGCCGGGGATTGTAAGTGTGCCGCGCACGATGCCGATGTTGAGTCCGGCGTTGACCGCGCTGATGTTACCCGCTGCGGCGATGATATTGCTACCGGCACCGCCGAAATTTGTGCCACCAATCACTTGTGCACCAACGCGATTGATGCCGGACAAATCCTGCCACTGAATGCCAAACTCCGACGCCACCGAGGCGCTGACCTCGACAACGAGTGCTTCGACGTAAACCTGTGCACGCCTTGCGTCGAGTTTGTCGATCACCGTTCGCAACGAGTTATAGACGTGATCGGGTGCCACGATAACGAGGGAATTGGTCGATGCATACGCCTGAATGCTGCTGCTGACCGGGCTGGTAATTGCAGCACTGCCTGCGCTTGGCGTGGTGCCCGGCGCGGTTGCCGTGGCGACAGAGGCGGTACCGGTGCTGCTGGAAGAACCTGAAAGCAATCCGCGCAATGTATCGGCGACTTTTACGGCCTCGGCATTGCGCAGGTAGACCACATGAATATTGCCGCCCGCTGCGGTCGGAATGTCCAGGCCCGCGATCAGTGTTTTGATTCGTGAGACCAGTTGCGGCGTCTCGGCGCGAACGATGAGGCTGTTGGTACGCGGCTCCACGCCGAGCGAAAGTTTCGCGGGCGCGCCCGGATTGGTGGGGTTGGCATTGGTCTCCGGCATCAGGCCTCTCAGCAGGTTCGCGACATCGACCGCGCTCGCATACTGCAGTCTGATCAACTGTAAATCCGCGCTGGTGGGCACATCGATGGACCCGATGATCTTGGCGATGCGGTTGACGTTGCTCGCATAGTCGACGATGACCAGCACATTGCTGCCCGGATACGCACCGATAAAATTGTTCGGTGCCACCAGCGGCCGCAACACCTGCGCGAGTTGCGAGGCGCTTTCGTTTTGCAACGTGAATACCTGTGTGACAATCCGGTCGCCTGCCAGTTGGGTGCCGCGATCAATGACCGTGCCCGAGGTTTTTGCATCGCTTTCCGGTACGATCTTGACCACGCCGCGCTCCTCGATGGCCGCATAGCCCGAGACGCGCAGCGTGGAGAGCAGGATCTGGTAGGCGATATCCTTGCTCACCGGGGCTTGAGAGATGATGTTCACGGTGCCGGTGACGCGCGGGTCGATGATGAATGTCTTGCCGGTGTGTCCGCCGATGGTCTTCACCACCGACGGAATGTCCGCATTCACGAAACTCATCGAGATGGAATCCTCAGCCCACGCTGGTTGAACAAAAGCAACCACAAACAATGTGGCGATGGCTAGTGAGGAACGTGTCAACAGCATCTGTATTTTTTTTGCGCTCACGGGTTTCTACGAGTGAAGAGATGGCTAATTGTACGTCATGAAGATGTAGACTGTGCGACAGGTGTCGCGGCGGGTGGGGCGTTGGAAAGAGACGTGATGCAAGCGGTAATCAGCAGTGCCCGGTCAATTTTCTTCAGGGGTTGCGCAAAAATTGTGGAGTTTTATGAAATTGGATTTAGGCTGCGGAATTAGAAAACAGGAAGGCCACGTCGGCGTGGATAGCATGACGTTGCCGGGAGTCGATGTCGTTTTCGACCTGCGGCAAGTGCCGTGGCCATGGCCTGACAATAGCGTAGACCGGGTATTTTCGGCGCACTTTGTTGAGCATCTCACCAGTGCCGAAAGGATCGTTTTTTTCAATGAGGTTTGGCGCGTCCTGAAGCCGGGCGCGGAAGCCGAGATCATCACCCCCGACTGGAGTCATGCCAGCGCCTACGGTGACCCGACCCATCAATGGCCACCGATGTCGCATTTTTATCTGGTCTACCTGAGCAAGGAGTGGCGGGACAAAAATACGCCTCACGTTCCCTATACCTGTGATTTTGCGACGCGCTATGCGTATTCGCTCGACGACTCGTTACGCGACCAGACGATGGAAACCAAACGCTTCGCGATAGAGCATTACACGAATTCGGCGCGGGATCTGCAGGCAGTGCTCACGAAGCGGGCGTAGAAAAACCGGGTTTGTTGAAATCCCGTCCTGCTGCCCCAGCGTTTAATTTTGAATCGTATATGACAACATCACCGGCGCACCGGCGCGCCTGACCTCGGCGCGAATACTCACGAGCGTGCCGAATTGCTGGTAGAGCCGTACCAGATCACCCTGTGAATTGATCGGCTGCCCGTTGATGCCGGTAATGATGTCGCCCGTCTTGATGCCAAGCTTATCCAGCAACGAACCGCTCGGTGCATCCTCGACCCGCACACCGCCGCTCGCGACACTGCCAATACGACCGGTAAAGGCCATCTGCCGGGGATCCTGCAAGACGCTATTGAGTTCCTGCCTCGAGAGCGCATAGGCGTTCGAGCCGGTAGAGGCAACGTTCAAACGAAACTGCGTGACGGGGGTTGCGTTGGCCGCGTTCGCCTGCTTGGCCGCGGTGCTGCCATAGCGGTCGAGATCGACTCGTTCGCGAATGCCCGCACGGCTGACGACAATAAAATCGGCATGCACTTCTGCGAGTGTGACCCCGCTGGAAAATTCCTGGCCAAGCCGCACCGCCTGATCACGTCCACCCATATTGAGCACCGCTGCGGAAAGCGTTTTGCCATCGACCGCGAATACGCCTTTGAGGCGGATGCCGCTTTGTGGTCCTGCGCTGACGGTACCGCTGGTAACTCCCGCATCACCGAACAGTTGCCGGCCACGGTTAACGTCTTCGCCTGGTGTTGCCGTGATCGACGTGCTGAATGGCGCACTGCGCAGTGATGGTGTAATGAAATGCCAGGCCCACCAGGCAAGTTGCCCGCCCAATGCGATGATCAGCAGGGCGTGCAGTGTTCGCGAAAGCAGCAGGATGTGGGTGGAAGACATACCAATCATTTTCGACGTTGAGATGGCAATTTAGCAGTATCGACATCCAGATAGCGCCAGGGTTCGTGCCCGAAAGGATGCTTCTTGTAGCCTAGCACCCAGGGATGCATCAGTGCGGTTCCTTGCTTTAAGGTGTTTACGCGCCAGGGATTGTAAACCCACAGGATATGCACCATTTTTTGGTATAGCCCGGTACGTTCTGGCGAATCGGGCATGACTTTGATGCGCTCATACAAGGCATCGAACTCCGGCCGCGAAAACAAGGTGTAATTCGCGCCACCGATCGACTTGCTCGTAAACAGTTGCAGAAAATTCTCACCATCGGGATAGTCGGCAATCCAGCCGTAGCTGAACATCGGTATCTTGCCAAGCGTCGCAAGCTTGCGCAGTTCCGGGAGCTTTTCGACCTTGTTAAAGGTCATGTTTATGCCGATGCGTTCCATGGCACGCCCCCACAATTCGTTACGGCTACGAACGCGTTGGTCGGGGACCGATGCATGATCAATCACCAGCGGACTTCCGTCCGGCATTTCGCGCCAGCCATCACCATCACGATCAATGAAGCCGTAGGTGTCCAGCAGTGCCTTGGCGCGCGCTGGATTGTATTCGTGAAACGAGGCTTTTTCGTCGACAAAGCCGGCCATGCCGCGCGCAATCGGGCTCCACGCTTCCTGCGCCTGGCCTTTTTCAATAATGGCAATTTCGTCCTGCACTGGAAACGCCATCGACATCGCGCGGCGCAGCGCGATGCGTTCGGGCGTATAACCACCGATGGTTTTGTCCTCCATGTTGAATGTCGTGTAGGTCAGCCACGCGATCTCGTCCGGTGCCGTCGTTACGCCCGCTCGGACAAGATTGGGCGCAAGCTTGCCGCCGGGCAAGGCGGCATCAGCGAGTGGTGCCGGAATCGGCCTGATGTAATCATGTTCGGCACCGACGAAGGCCAGCCAACGGGGCTGGTCTTCATCGATGATGTCGACCTGGATAAGCTTGACCAGTGGCAGGCGTTTGCCTTTCAAATGCGCGGCGATTGCGGCGTCGTTCTTACCGTCGCCGCCCGCGGATTCAAAATATTGCTCGCGAAAATCCGGGTTCGCTTCAAGGGTGATACGAGACGACCGACGCCATTCTTTCAGCCGGTAGGGACCCGTGCCGATCGGATGCTCGGCAACAGCCATGCCGTATTGCGCCACCACTTCACGCGCCAGTGCTGACGTCGCGGGCATGGCAAGAATGTAGGAAAGGTTATAGTCCGGCGCTTTCAGTCTAATGACGAGCGTGTGTGTGTCAACCGCCTCAAGGCCGTGGATCGGTTTATCGTAATCGAATTTGCCGGATTTCTTCGCTTCATCCGCAAGTTCGTTCAAGCCCTCAATCTTGCCATCAAGCAGAAATTGCCATTTGGCGCGGTTGGCCGGATCAAGCAGGCGTTTCATGCTGTAGACGTAATCAGCAGCCACCAGTTCGCGTTTTTTGCCATTGAATGCCGGATCGTCGGTAAACGTGATGCCGCGTTTCAACTTGAAGGAATAGGTTTTGCCGTCTGCGGAAATATCGGGAAGCGCAACCGCCGCGCGCGGCTGCAGCTTGATTGGGCGCGCCAAATGGTCATATTGCAATAAGGTATCGAAAATGTTGTCGCACAACGTGCCGGTGAGTTCGTCGGCCTCCACAGCACAATTGAAGCCACTCTCGGCTGATGGATACGCGGTGCGGATGATTTTGACGGGCTCGGCCGCTTGCGCGAGCGGTGCGGTCAGCAAAAAAGCAAATGCGATTGTCGTTAGCAGTGAGCGCACAAATGTCGCGCTATATTTCCGCGGCGCAACGTTGTTGCCGAAACCGCTCAATGCAGAATCCGCATCAGGCCTTGTTCCTCAACTGTCGTACCCTGGGGAGAAAGCGAAGCATGGTGCAAAATCATGCGCCAGCCGTGCGGGGTGAGAAGGTAAGCGTTGGTCGCAAGCACCGGGGGAATACTTTCTTTGCGGCCTGGCATCGTAAACGTCTCGTACACGCTATGTATTGTTAGCGTCTGCCCCTCATTTTTTCGTAACTCGCCGACTTTCACTTTCGCGTTGGCACCGTGCGAGAAAATTTCCGTAAAACTCTCGAGAATGGCCGCAAATCCCGCCAGCCGCGGCCCTTGCGGGTGGATGCAAACAATGCCCGGCTCATCCGCCCAGACCGTCATCATGAGATTCAGGTCAGCGCGCTCGAGAGCGTCGTAAAACGCGAACTCGCAGTCGGTGGGCGTGGTGAAAAGCTTAAGGGGTTTTTTGGACATGGGGAGATGATAACGTGCTGCGCTGCGCTGCGCCGGCGCAGACCCGGTTATGCTGTCGGTTTTAGCCGACACGAAATCCAACATGACCGAAACTGCCACGCCCACCCATCACTCACCCCAGGACCCACGCCTCTGGGTTGACGACGGCTGGACTGCGCGCGTGATCAAAAATGAGGATGACGATGGCTGGGCCGTTGAAATGACGAAAGATGGTGAACCTGAGCCTGCGTTGGTCGGCCCATGGACGATGGGGCGTGACAAGAAGAATCCGAAGCCGCTCGATGCCACCGCCTTCCACACGCTTGTCAAGACTGCGTATGAAGTTCGGCGCAGGCATGAGCAGCACCTGCATGCGACCTTGCATAAAAAGGTTGTCGTCGTCAGCGGATCCATGACAGTCACAGTCACGCTCGACATCGTTCCTGATGAAGAGAATCCGTATGCGACGTTGACTGCGACCGAGGCGCGAAAGCGCGACGATCCTGCGCTGGCACAAGTGCGCGTGGCGTCATCGTTCAAGCTGACGGAGGCGAGTGCGCTTGCCTGGATTGAGGATGGCTTTCGACGGCCTGAGTAATTCGTCCGACGATTGAGGCTGGGTCCAATGATCCCGCATTTTTTGGTGTAGATCGCCTGCTGATGGGCGTTTCCAGTCTCTTATGCCATGGGGGCCGCGCCAGTGCTGGTGTCATACAAAACCAATGAGATCACGGTGCTGGCCACCATCGACCTCACGTAAAAGACTTTCTGAGAATTACGCCAATCGGACCAGCAGACTTTATCGCTAGCCGTACTGGCTTCGGAAAGGGGCGCAGAAATACGAGTGTGATGTTCATGCCTATGTCCTCATGACCAACCATGTGCATCTGT
>JBKJMK010000242.1:0-8720 GCA_046596005.1 Usitatibacteraceae bacterium
CGACCGTAGCCGATGAGGTCGCGTGGATAGGGTTGCGAAGCACTCTTCTCAATTGGTGCCATATCAGGTTCTTGCTTTCACGGGGTCCATTGACGATTACCCTCTTTCCTCTCAGGACGGGGGTGGGGGAAAGGCTGATTTCGGAATATCAACATAGCCGATTGCCGCATCCGTAAACGGTATTGAAACCTCAAAAAAATTCTAAAGCAAGTGTTCGTATCCCAGAATCCACCAATTCTGGGATTATCATTCTGTTCATGAAGATAAAAACGAAAAGTTGCAAATAATGGGCCGACTTACTACACATGTGCTCGACACCGCGCTCGGCCTGCCCGGCAATGGGATCAAGGTATCGCTGTATCGCGTGGAAGGCACTGAACGCCAATTTTTGCACAGTGTCATTACCAACCAGAACGGTCGCTGCGACGAGCCGTTGCTCGAAGGAGCTGCGTTGACGGTCGGGGTTTACGAATTGATATTCAGCCTCAGCGAATACTTTGCCGCGCGCGGACAATCTTTGCCAGACCCGCCGTTTGTCGGTGACGTTGTCCTCCGCGTTGGTATCGCCGACTGCAGCCAGCATTATCATGTTCCACTGCTCGTCTCGCCGTGGAGCTACTCGACCTATCGCGGCAGTTGAACATGGCGGCGCAGTGTGAGGCGAGTCCCGATCAGATCCGTTTCATACTGAACGGCAATGTCGTGTCGGTCGATGCCGTTGCACCAACGCAGACTGTGCTGGGCTATTTGCGCGAATCGCCTGGCCGCCAGGGCACCAAGGAAGGCTGTGCGGAAGGCGATTGCGGTGCCTGCACGGTGGTTGTCGGGGAACTTTGCGACGGGCAGGTTGTGATGAAACCTGTCAATTCCTGCATTCAGTTTTTGCCCACGCTCGATGGCAAGGCCTTATTCACCGTCGAGGACTTGCGTCGCAAGGATGGGAGTCTGCACCCGGTGCAGCAGGCGCTGGTGGATTGCCATGGTTCGCAGTGCGGATTCTGCACACCGGGGTTCGTGATGTCGTTGTGGAGCCTGTATCTGGCGAGTAGTGCGGCGGAGTGTCGTCCGGATGAACGCGAAATTCGCAGCGCGCTCACCGGAAATCTCTGCCGCTGCACCGGCTACCGGCCGATCATCGAAGCCGGTGGAAAAATGTTCGACCTGCCTAAAGTCGCGTTTGACCGCGACGCGTTGCGAACGAATCTGCTCGCGATCAAGCGCGAGACCACATTGACAATCGAGCATGCAGGCCAGCATTTCTTTGCGCCGAAATCGTTGCCGGCACTTTTGCAACTGCGGGCTACTTATCCGAAAGCGACGATTTTGGCGGGCAGTACCGATATCGGGCTCTGGGTAAACAAACAGTTTCGCGATCTGGGCGACATCATTTTTATTGGCGAGGTGGCTGGACTCAAGACGATCCGCAAAACGGAATCGTCGCTGACCATCGGTGCCGGTGCATCGTTGTCGGATGCCTATGAGGCACTGCGGCCTGTCTACCCGGAAATGAACGAAATGTGGGAGCGTTTCGCGTCAGTACCGATTCGCAACGCAGCTACGATCGGCGGCAATATCGCCAACGGTTCTCCCATCGGCGATAGCATGCCTGCACTGATTGCCTTGCGTGCCTCGATCACGCTCGCAAGTGTCGTGGGTACGCGCACACTGCCGCTGGAAGACCTTTACGTCGCTTACATGAAGAACGTCATCGCGGCGGACGAAGTGCTCACGGCGGTCAATATTCCGCTGCCAGTATCGGCAATATCATTTCGGACCTACAAGGTGTCGAAGCGCTTCGACTCTGACATTTCCGCCGTCTGTGCTGCGTTTGCCTGTCGAATCGATGGCGCGCGGATTGTGGATGCGCGGCTGGCATACGGCGGCATGGCCGCAACGCCTAAACGCGCGGCGGCGACAGAAGCTGCGCTGAATGGGCAGCGGTGGGATGAGACCACCGTGCGCGCCGCCATGGCGGCACTTGCCACCGACTACGCGCCGCTTTCCGACATGCGTGCGAGCAGCGAATATCGTCTCCGCACGGCACAAAATCTGCTCTATCGCTTTTATCTTGAGACACGTACGGTCGATGCGCTTTCTGCCGCCGATGTTAGTGTGTTTGCATGAGCGCGGTGGCGCACGAATCAGCGCATCTGCATGTTTCCGGCGAAGCGGTCTATGTTGATGATATTGCCGAACTGCGCGGAACCCTGCACGCCGCATTGGGCTTGAGCGAGCGCGCGCACGCGCGCATCAGGTCCATCGATTTGTCGGCAGTGCGCGCGGCACCCGGCGTTGTTGCCGTCCTCACTGCGCGGGATATTCCCGGCAGGAACGATTGCGGCCCGATCCTTCATGACGATCCGATTCTTGCCGATGATGTGGTGCAATACGTCGGACAGCCAATGTTTGCGGTTATCGCTGACTCAATGATGGCGGCACGCCGCGCTGCACGACTTGTCAAGACCGAGTACGACGAACTGCCCTCCGTGTTGTCGCCGCAGGCCGCGAAGCAGCAGCAGTCATTTGTGCTGCCGCCGATTCGCCGCGTACGCGGCGATCCGGCCGTCGCACTGGCGGCGGCACCGAGGCGGCTCAAGGGCACATTCTCGGTCGGCGGGCAGGAACAGTTCTATCTTGAAGGCCAGATTTCCTATGCCGTGCCAACGGAAAATCTTGGCATGCACGTCTGGTGCTCAACCCAGCATCCAACCGAAATGCAGCACATGGTTGCGCACGCATTGAACCTACAATCGAACCAGGTGGTCGTCGAGGTGCGAAGGATGGGCGGCGGATTTGGCGGCAAGGAATCGCAGTCGGCCTTGTTTGCATGTGTTGCCGCAATCGCGGCGCGACAGCTCAACTGCCCGGTGAAGTTGCGGCTCGACCGCGATGACGACATGATGATCACCGGCAAGCGCCACTGCTTTGAATATGAATACGAAGCCGGCTTTGACGACGACGGATTGATTCGCGCAGTGAAAATCGAGATGGTCATGCGCGCCGGCTTTTCTGCCGATCTATCCGGGCCCGTTGCGGCACGTGCGCTGTGCCATGTCGACAACGCCTACTACCTGAGCGACGTCGATGTCCGCGCCATGGCCGGCAAGACCAACACCCAGTCCAACACCGCCTTCCGCGGTTTCGGTGGCCCGCAGGGCGCAATCGTGATGGAAAATATCATCGACAATATTGCCCGCGAGGTGAACCAAGATCCTCTCGACGTACGAAAACTGAATTTTTATGGCAATCGCACCCACAATCCTGAACGCAACACCACGCACTACGGCATGACCGTCGAGGACAACGTTATTCATGAACTCGTCGATGAATTGGAGGCAAGCAGCGACTATCGCAAGCGCCGCGAGGCGGTACGGGCATTCAATGCGAAAAGTCCGGTGCTCAGGAAAGGGTTGGCACTCACGCCGGCGAAGTTCGGCATCTCGTTCAATATGGTTCATTACAATCAGGCCGGCGCGTTGGTGCATATATACACCGACGGCTCGGTGCTGGTAAATCATGGCGGCACGGAGATGGGGCAGGGCCTGAATACCAAGGTTGCACAGGTGGTGTCAGCCGAGCTTGGCATCAGCCTCCATTACGTGCGCTGCACCGCCACTGATACGAGCAAAGTCGCGAATACCTCCGCGACGGCGGCATCCACCGGCAGCGATCTCAATGGCAAGGCAGGGCAGGATGCGGCACGCCAGATCAAAGCGCGGCTGGCGCAATTTGCGGCGACTGTGTTTGGCGGCAATAGCAGTGATGTCGTGTTCGCCAACAACATGGTGACGGCGAATGGAACCGCCTTGCCTTTTCCTGAGCTGATTCTGCGTGCCAATCATGCGCGGGTGCAACTTTGGTCGGATGGCTTTTACGCGACACCAAAACTTCATTGGGACCGCAATACCTTGACGGGGCGACCGTTCTTTTATTTCGCCTATGGTGCTGCGGTGTCGGAAGTCATCGTCGACACACTCACCGGAGAGTGGAAATTATTACGGACGGACTTGCTGCACGATGCTGGAAATTCGATCAATCCAGCCATCGACCTGGGCCAGGTGGAAGGTGCATTCATCCAGGGCATGGGCTGGCTGACGACGGAAGAGTTATGGTGGAACGCAGACGGAAGATTGATGACGCATGCGCCATCGACTTATAAAATTCCCGCCGTGAACGACTGCCCGGCGGATTTCCGTGCTGCGTTGTACAAGAACGCCAATGTTGAGGACACCATACACCGCTCCAAAGCCGTCGGTGAGCCGCCTCTGTTGCTGGCTTTTTCGGTATTTTTTGCGATTCGCGATGCGATTGCCAGCGTGGCCGATTACCGGGTAAACCCTCCGCTTAACGCACCCGCGACGGGTGAAGCGATCATGCGCGCGGTTGGGGCAGTGCGCATGCAGGCGAAGACCTGACATGGACGACGGGACTTCATTTTTGAAGGCGGCAATGCAACGCGGTGAGTCTGCTATCGTCATCACCGTTGCCTCGACCAAAGGTTCGGTGCCGCGCGATGCTGGAACCAGGATGGTCGTTACCACCGGCGGCGTGTTTGGCACCATCGGCGGCGGACACCTTGAATTCAAGGCTATCGAGATTGCGAAGAACATGATCGCTGCGGAGGGTTCGCGCGCGTTGCATCGCTTCGTGCTGGGTGCAACACTGGGCCAATGTTGCGGCGGTGTGGTGAATTTATTGTTCGAACCGGTCGCGGCAACTACCGAATCGGATGTTTCGGTTGTAGCGCCTGCACCCGATTTTCATGTTGTGCTTTTCGGTGCCGGACATGTCGGTCGCGCGGTCGTGAAAGTGTTGTCTGAACTTTCCTGCACGATCAGGTGGGTGGATAGTCGCGAAGACGAGTTTCCGAGAGACATTCCGGCCAATGTGAACTGCGTCTGCACCGACGCACCCGAGGACGAGATCGATGCGGCGAGCGCTGGCAGTTTCTTTCTCGTCATGACCCATAGCCACACGCTCGATCAGACGCTTAGCGAGCGGATTTTGCGCCGCGCGGATTTCGCATACTTTGGTCTCATCGGCTCGCACTCCAAGCGCCGCCAATTCGAACGACGTTTACAGGATCGCGGCATTTCAACCGCGCAATTAGCCGGGATGAGTTGCCCTATCGGCGTAGCAGGCATCCATGGAAAGGAACCGGCGACGATCGCGATTGCTGTCGCCGCAGAAATGTTGCAACGGCGCAGTAAACTCGCCTGTGCTGAATCGGCGGTATCCGGGATCGCGTCGTAATGGAAGCCTATGTCGTGGAATGGCTGAGTCTACTGGTGCGCTGGCTGCACCTGGTCGCGGGAATCGCGTGGATCGGCGCGTCGTTCTATTTCATCATGCTCGATAACTCGCTTGCCCTGCCAGCAAAGGCCGAAGACGCAAAGCGTGGTGTATCCGGTGAGTTGTGGGCGGTGCATGGCGGCGGTTTGTATCAGAGCCAGAAATTTCTGGCAGGCCCCAGGGGCGAAGCGCTGTCAGACAATCTGCATTGGTCGAAATACGAGGCCTATGCCACCTGGCTCTCCGGGATGGGATTGCTCGCAATCATTTATTGGTTCGGTGCGAGCACCTACCTGATCGACACGAGTGTGTTGGCCTTGACGCCGGTGCAGGCGATTGGCATCAGCATCGCGTCCATCGCGGGTGGCTGGTTCGTCTATCACGCGCTGTGTAAATTAGTTGGTAGCAACGAGAAGCTATTGGCGGTATTGCTGTTTGTGTTCGTGGTGATACTAGACTGGGGATTGTTTCAGGTGTTTAGCGCGCGCGCTGCGTTCCTCCATGTCGGTGCAGTGCTCGGCACCATCATGGCCGCGAATGTTTTTTTCGCCATCATTCCCGGCCAGAAGAAAATGGTCGCCGAAATTCGTGCAGGGCGGGAGCCGGATCCAGCGTCAGGTCGCGTCGGCAAGCAACGTTCCGTGCATAACACCTACTTCACATTGCCAGTGCTGTTCATCATGATCAGCAATCATTACCCGATGACCTACAGCCATCCCTACGGCTGGCTGATTCTGCTGGCAATCATGGCGGCGGGTGCATTGATTCGCCAGTTCTTTGTGTTGCGCCATCGCGGGCAAACGCGTTCCTTGTTGGTGGTGGTCGCGGTGCTGCTGTTGCTGGCGGTGTTCATCGTGCTCGCACCCAAGCCGTCAAGCGCAAACGCTGCAGGAAGCGTCACCTTCGCGCAAGTGAAGACGGTCATCAATGCGCGTTGCATCACATGTCATGCCGCGCAACCGACATTCGCCGGGATCAATCAGCCGCCCAAAGGTGTGATGCTGGAGAGCACTGAGCAAATCATCGCCCACGCGCAAAAAATTAATGAGACGGTTGCTTCGCGCTATATGCCGATCGGAAACCTGACGCAAATGACTGATGGTGAGCGTGAAATTATTGCGGTGTGGTTTCGTGATGGTGCGGAGGTGCGGTAGCGGAAAATTCTGGGTCGCGACTGCATAGAACCAGTATTGGTGGGGTGTTTCAGGCTGTTTGGCCCTAATGGGTTCGCCGGTGCTGGAGGTTGTCAATACCCGAGCTCACTTGTGCCAAATAGCAACGTAGGGTGCAGCGATGAGTAAGGCGTCGCTTCAGATTTGTGTCTGTTTGATCTCATCGATACTCATACCGTCTTTCATGAACGCAGCAAGGTTGGTGAGATGAACCCAAGATCCGTCGCCTCGGGTCGACGTTAAAGATCATGGCGCGCCTTGCACTGATTAGGCGAATACTGCCCGGGCGACAGGTATGCGACACCGCCACCAAACGCCCAAGACACGTTTGACGAAGCCGGTATTTTCCAACGTTAAATTAAGGGGCGCGCATTAGCGCGTCCCGCTTGAGTGACGGGTTAGCCTTTTGAGTAAACCGAAAGCAGCAGCCCACCAAATTAAAAAGAAGACGCCGCCAAGGATAATCAGATGAGAACGCAATGGCAGAGTAAAAGTGGCGAGAATTGGGGCGGTGATGAACTCGCCGTGGCCTGGAACAATGATGAAGCCAAGGCCTAGAGCCAGAAAAATAGCCCTCAGATGCAACTTTACCCGAGCGGATGAGATGGCTAGCGTAATACCCCAAACACACGCAAACAGAAGTGCACCATAAAAGAAAAGATGGATTTGCTCTATGCGCATGTCATGCTCTATCTAATTGGGGCTAACTCGGCAATAAGTTCTTTTATCTTTTGGGGCACGAAATCTCCGTTACGTATTTAACAACATCACCAGGCGGCGGGAGAAATTTCTGCGAACTTGATTTCATATTCATGGACTTATTTGGCATCCTCATTCTAGTCAACCCGCTAACAAAACGCGAAAAAGCGCGCCGCCACTCGTAACGCGATTGCACGCACGTGCACCCAGGACGCCACCGGGAATTGTTCGGTTGAGATACGCAATCTACGAAGCGAGCTTGCGGCATGATGCTTTGCAATATAGCATTTAGATGATTTCGTCGCACCAATGCCGGCGTGCTTTCCAGGGCAATATGGCTGGAAACACCGCGCCAATGCTGGTGTTTGCGTTGTGGATTAAGCAAAAGTGGAGTTAACGTTGCGCTTTTCCAAACCAGTTCATTCAAACTTTATCGATTCCCATATGGCAGCAAATAAACGGCGAATGTAATGATCGAACCGACACCGAGTTCATTGCCGCAAGCGCATCGGCAATTTATTTCCCGCGCACTGCCAGTTTTCGAAGCGGACGCGCGAATCGCGGGCGTCGCCATTGGCGGCTCTTACCTCACTAACACGATGGACCAATTCAGCGACCTCGACATCCTCGTCGTGACGCAGGCGGAAAACCATGCGGAGGTGATGGCGGACAGGCCTCGAATCGCGCGGGCGCTTGGGCCACTGCTGGCGGCATTCACGGGTGAACACGTAGGCGATCCGCGTTTATTGATTTGCCTGTATGGGCAACCCTTGCTGCACGTCGACTATAAATTCATTACGGCGAATGATCTTTGTCACCGCGTTGAAGAACCTGTGGTGTTGTGGGAACGTGACGGGCGGCTGACGCGTGCACTCAGCGAAGGAACGGCGAACTATCCAGCTCCCAACCGTCAATGGATTGAAGATCGATTCTGGATATGGGTGCACTACGGCGCTGGAAAAATTGGCCGGGGCGAAATATTTGAGGCCATCGAGTTCATCTCCTATTTGCGCGCGAATGTTTTGGGACCGCTTGGCCTGCAGGCGGCGGGTGCCCGGCCCGGCGGTGTCCGCAAGATTGAAATATTCGCGCCGGAATTTTCCAGGGTGTTAGTGCAAACAGTGGCGACTTATGATGCCAGTGACTGCGCCCGCGCTTTGCGGATGTGTGCGGAAATTTACAAATCCCTGCGAGAAAGCAGCGCTGGTTGCGCAGTAAATCAGGCAGTGGAAACGGCAGCGATGCACTATTTGTCTGAGGTGGAGCGTAACCTTGGTGACGTATCGCGCGATCATCAACGCGGCTAAATTTATTGCGAGCCTGTCGAACGCCTTCGCCGTGCCGGCGTCGGATGTTGGTTGTGGGATAATTTATGGTCAGAAACATCAAAGGAATATTTGTGAAACGATTTGTTCTTCTCATGGCCTCCATTGCCATCGCAGCTCTGCTCAACGGATGCAGTAACAAGAGCGGTTCTGCCGATGCCGCACCCGATTTCAGGGCAATCGCCGGTGACGGTGTCGTCACTCTTGTGTGGACTGCCGCGCCAGATGTCGA
>JBKJMK010000421.1:0-5781 GCA_046596005.1 Usitatibacteraceae bacterium
CGTTCGCAATCAAGCAGTTTAATGGGTACTGACTATCCCGTGCCGAATCAGGAAAGGGGCCTACGCGCAGCATTGATCACCGCTGACACCGGACGTTCACCAAGCAGGACCCGCCGCCTCGCCCGCGACAACCCCTCCAGTGCATATTGATACGACCATTCCACCAGCTCCCGCAAGTACCCCGCCGGAAATTTGCCGACATCAACAATGGTGATCCAATGATAGCGGCCACGATATCGCGCCGGTTTCACCCCTGGCACGTCGGTAAGTTCAACGAAGCGCGAGGGGCTCACTTTGATGCTGAAGCGCGAACGCTCAGGCTCGCTGGTCTTGAAGTAGGCGAAATTTATTTTGTCCAGCGAGTAGACAAGGATGTTGGCGGGGTCGGCGAGCAAGCGTTCGCTGGTGCCCGGCAGGGTTTGGCAGAACTTCTGGAGCTGTCGGACGTTCAATTTTGATTCACTACTCGCGATGCGAAGGTTGCAAGGCCTTCAACAATCACAAATTGAACAAACTTTATCATCAGTCGGCCTGCGGGGGGGCCGCAGGTGTAATTCCAGCTTTCGCGATCCAGCTATGCGAGGAAGCTCATCCCATTCGGCCGCGCAAAGCGGTTGAGGTTGGGGAACACCGTGTTCAGTTCGTTGTTTGACGCGCCCATCCATTTCGCGAATGTCGCACCATATTCGTCGACCGATGTTACCGGCAACAAACGTCCCTGGCCGACGTCGTTCGGACCCAGTAACGCAACGGTCGGGAATTCTGAACCCGCCGCCGTGCCACCGTAGAAGCTGCCACCGTTGACCGCGCCGCCTAACGCAAAACAATGCGTACCCCAGCCGTGGTCGCTACCGGCACCATTGGACGTTTGCGTGCGACCAAAATCGGACATGGTGAATGAGGTCACGTTGTTGGAAATACCTTGTGATACCGACCAGCTGTAAAACCAGGCCATCGCCTGATCGAGTTGCTTGAGTAAGTCCGAATGCAAGCCGCTCAGGATCGGGGTGGTGGGCGTATTGGCGTTCTTGAACTGGTCACCGTGGTTGTCAAATCCACCAAGCGAGACAAAAAATATTTGACGCTTTACGCCCAGGGTGTCGCGCGCGGCAATCATGTTTGCGACTGAGCGCATTTGTCCCGCGAGCCGATTGCTTTGCGAGACGCCCGATGAATTGATGAAGCTGACGGGCGGCGCGGGACTGATGGGGAATTTTTCCGAAACGTTGCCGGCGGCATCCTTGATCGGCGCGCCGGTCGCATCGAGGTTATATAAAGACGCATTGACGAATTCGCCGGTGGTTAATGCGCGCGTGCCCTGGTCGCCCCACTGGTCTTCGAGTGCATTGGCACGCAGGATATTGAGTTGATTCTCAAACTTCGCCTGCGGATTCGGGCGGGTCGTGGAATAGTTGTCCCAATCGCGATATGCGCGCAGTCGTTTAACGATGGTGCTTCGGGTGTTGCTCCAGGGTGAAACTGCATACGCGACCGCGCTGTCACCTTTCTGAAAAAGGCTCTGGCCCGCTGCAGAAATGGACACCGACACCTGGCTGCTGCCGTTGGCTGACTCAATCAGATCTGCCATCCGCCCACCCCAGCCGGTGAGCGCGGGATAGTCTGCGCGGCCGGTCTGCCAGTGGCTCTGCATGTCCGAGTGTGAAAAAAGCTGCGGCGGATTATTCGTTTGCGCGCGGTACTGCGTGAGTGATGTTGGCTGCAACAATACGCCTGCGTTGGGAATCGCCGCGAGTTTTCTGTCGGTATTGAAAATATTGGCAAGACCCGGCATGCCGGGATGAAATCCGAATGAACGACCGGCGACACCTGCATTCACGGGAATCACGTTCGCCAACGGTATCGCGAGGTTGCCGCGACCGGCAGCATACCCGGCGTACTCGCCACCCAGCGGGATGATCATGTTGTGCGAATCACTGCCCCCGAACAGGAATACGCAGACCAGCGCGCGGTAATCATTGTAGGGGCCTGCCGCATAGGCAGCCTGCATAAGATTGCCCATCATCGGCGTGCCAGCCGCGGCGGCCATCATTTTCATGAAGCGGCGGCGGTCTTTGTGCAAATCAAATGTGTTCATGGCTAGTCCTTACTTCTGAATCGAATATTCGGGGGAATTCATGATCAGCCAGAACACCGTCTTGAAGCGTTCCGTCGCTTGCGTGGTGGCGTTGCTGTCGGTGAGCTTGGTGGCGACGTCAATCAGCTGCGTGCGGAACTGCGCGCTGATGCCGGCCGACAATAGCGTGAGGCTCATGGCGTCGACCATTGCCGCCGGGTTATTGGCCAGCGCAATGTAGGCGTCGTAGTTTG
Organism: Usitatibacteraceae bacterium; assembly: GCA_046596005.1. Taxonomy (GTDB): domain Bacteria; phylum Pseudomonadota; class Gammaproteobacteria; order Burkholderiales; family Usitatibacteraceae; genus UKL13-2. The sequence goes on from JBKJMK010000421.1 coordinate 2,329, forward strand.
GCCTCAGCCAAATGTTGGGGTTGGTTGTTGCCTGCGATTGATTGAAGCCGCCGACGATTCCGTATTTGCTGAAATCCATGAAGCCGGAAATGGTCGCACTGTTGGTGATCTCGAATTCCGGGCCGAACAACTGCGCTACCGCGAGCGGCCCCGATGGTATGTAATCCGGGTGGTAGTAATTGAATACACTTGGCGCGCGCAACGGGCTTTGGCCGAGCGAATCGGAGCTGCCCAGATCGTAAATGCTGCTGTAATAGCCGCCGGCCATCCGGGCATCGAATGCGCGATGCAGGTGCGTGAAGCGGAGTATTGGTTCACGCAACTTGCCATACGAATTCGCTTGCGCGCTGCGAGCGGCACGTGCCTCCGGATCAAGCAGGATGGCGCGGATCACTGCCCTCATATCACCGCGCACACCGCCGCCGTTGTTATTGAACGCACTGGCCACGCGCGTCACATACGCAGCACCCGGATTGCTGGTGACGAGGCGCATGATCAGTTGTTCGCCGATGAACGGGCCGATGTTCGGATGGTTGAACAGGTTATCGACCACGTCGTCAACGTCCTTCATTGGTGTTTGACCGGCAGGTACGTTTTGACTGAAACCGGCCGAACCTGGATAGGTGAGCAGTGTTTTTGCACCGGTGTCGTGCGCGCCGCCGGCGATATCGCGTTTGTCGTCAGACGAACGATATGTTGCCGTCCAGGGCGCCATTGGCGTAGACCACGCCGTGCAAGCCTTGGCGGCACTTGCAGCGTCATTCGGATACGGCACATCGGGATACAGCCAGCGCCACGGCTTGGTCTGATCCTGCCCGGCAAAATTCCAGCCGGTCAATGCGCGCGCCACTTCCTGTGCGGTTTCTTCAGAATACGTATTGATGGGCTTTCCCAACCCGTCGAATTGCACCGAGCCATCGATGTTGAGCATCACGGTGCCGATCGAGAAAAGCTGCATTAACTCGCGTGCATAGTTTTCACTTGGGATTGTTCCCAATACCGCATCAGCCTTGGCGCCACCCTTCATGTCCAGGTACTCGCCCATTGCCGGGCTGAGCGTGATGTCTTTCAGCAGACTGCGGAAATTGCCAAACGCGTTGGTGCCCAGTAAATCAAGGTACGACGCAGGACCACAAGCCTGATCGCCAATGGTGTTGTTGTTCATTGAAATGACCATGATCTGCGAGAGCGCAAACACGACGCGCTGGCGCAACTGGTCGGGCGCTTCGAAATATTGCTTCCAGATCGATGGCGTCATCACCGAATAGGGTGCCGTCGGGTACAGGGAATCGTTGCGAACGGTGGTGAGGTGAAATGTCTGCGCTGCATTAAATTGCTCGTCCAGATAAGCCGTTGGCGTCATCAGGGCGACGCGGTTGATCTCGTCAAGTGAAGCACCGAAGGTCGCCTGGGTGAGCAATCGTGCGGCATCGGCCTTGGGATGCGCCGCTACCGTCACGTTGACGACCGACGATAGCGTAAAGACGCCTGTGCTGGTAATGGCTTTGGCCATGAGCGCGGTGGGACCTTCGACGACTGGCAGCCAGTTCAGGCCGTATGGTGCGATCGCGTCTTCGCCAAGCTTCGTTACGCCTTCATAAAACTCGACTTTCGTGATCGTTGCGCCGCCGGAAACGGACGCGCTTGCATTCAAAGAGACCATCATGCCGACTTGCGCTGACGCTACGTTTGCCAGGGAGACCATGGGCGGCGCCGAAGTACCCAGTGAGGAGCCGACTCGTGATTTGACCGCAGAGACATCGGCCGCGTTGATACTGCCGGACGCATTGAAGTCGTACTTGAAATTGCCGGGGTTGACGGTCTGTCCGCTACGCACCTTGACGTTGCTGACGTCGGTTGCGTCTACCCTGAGCGAGTTATTGACGTCGCCGGTGAGAAACCCGATTGAGACCGACGTACTGAAGGCGTTGTTCACGCCCGTCAGATTGATCGTGACGCGGCGCGCATCCGGGACGTTCGTGAGCGAGATCACCACATCATTCCCGGCGGCCTGCGCCACTGCATTGCCCAGGACGGCACCGGTAACATCGATCGACGCTGCCATGCCCGCAACGATGATGGCCTCATCGAACTGAAAAACGATGGTGTGAGCGCCGTTGCCGCTGCGCGGCTCTACGGTGATTGCGCCGCCAATTGCTGCTGCACCGTCAACGGCAAGATCAAAGTTACCCGCAGCGCCGTGTGCCTTTCGCGACTGCACGCCGGTCAGCGTCAAACCGGAAGCAGGCAGTGATAGTAAAAGTAAAGCGGCGAGCAGGGAGACGGCGAATGTGACGGCGGCAGGTCGAAGATGACGGCGCATGGCGGTTCCCACAAAAAGACATTTAAGACCTACAGCACTAATCATGCCAGTGTGCATTCGTGACGTGTCGCCGGTATTTCAGCTTGTATTTTGGTCGTGAGTGTCGCTTCAGGGAGACAGTCAGCGCGCAATTGGGCAGATGCGGGGTAGACTCAAGCATTGGCGAGGCTCACAGGCCCTGAATTGCCGGGAAAGCTCGCCGAGGCTGGTGTTTTTGTTTTCCGGACGGCGCTTTAAGGTCGCTAAGGTTTGGGTTTCAACAGGCTACTGTGCGCAACGCAATCAGGTTAACCAACGCTACCATGCATCGAATTTCCCCACGGCTGTTCTTTATTTGCGCGGTAGTCGCAATCGCCGGCTGCGCGACGCGCGAGGTGCCGACCGTGCTTGAGCAGCCGATCATCAGCGTCAGCCAATGGGGCGGGTCACCCGCCAACGAAACGCTCGCGCGGCACCACAAGGTCGACAAAATTACGTTGCATCACCAGGGCATGGCATTCCCACGTGGCAAGGATCCGCAACAATACCTGCGCGATCTGCAATCGTGGTCTCGCAAGACCAAAGGCTGGATCGATGTACCGTACCATTACGTGATCGATCTCGATGGCCACACCTATGAAGCGCGCGACATCCGTTTCAGCGGCGACACCAATACCAGCTACGACCCGGCGGGACATGCGCTGATTGAAGTGGTGGGCAATTTCGAGGAAGTCGAGGCGAATGCGGCGCAGCTCGAAGCGGTAGTGAATTTGATGGCGTTGCTCGCGATGCGCTACCAGATTCCCGTGGAATCCATTCGTGGCCACCGTGACTACGCCGACACAGAATGCCCGGGCAAAAATCTTTATCGGTATTTGGAAAACGGCTACTTTCACGCGCAGGTTCGCGCACGCATTGCCCGCGCGGGCAAGCTTTAAATTCGCTGCAGGGTCAGTCCGGTTTGTTCCTGGCTGGGTGGTTAAAGCTGCCAAAATATCAACTCCGCGCACACGGATTGCAATCAATCTAAAACGCGCCCGCCTTCTTGCCGCTTGCTGACAGCGTGCTGTCGATAAATTTTTTCCACGTCGGGTTCGGCATCCACACGCCGGTGAGTTTGCTACGTGTTTGATCCTCATTCGCCGATTCAT
>JBKJMK010000056.1:0-2697 GCA_046596005.1 Usitatibacteraceae bacterium
CAATAGCCGTCCGCATGAGATCGTCCACGCGTTTCAACCGGGTGTCAGAAACCCCTTCCGCAACAGCGGTGGACGTGGCTAGTGCTCGCGTAGTCTGCGCCTGCAGTGTCGTTTGGCCTAGGCACAGCGCAACAAGGCAGACGAGGATAACGGGCAGTCTCATGAGGCGGAACCGATGCACATGGGAAGAGTAGGCATTATTCTGTCGCTGGACGTACCGTTGTCAATGCAAATCATCCGTCGGCTGCGCAAGGCGTGAATAGCTCGAGCGGCAAACAGCCATTCCCTCCGCCTGAAGGAATGGCTGATGGACGTCGCTAACTGTTGGCCAGAACTAGAATTTCAGCGTATGCGTCAGCGAAGTCACACGCCCACGTCCAGCAAAGTAATTGCGGAAGAAATCCACTTGTGACCAACTCAGGAAATAGAATTTGTTGGTCAGGTTTTCCACGCCGAGGGAGAGCGTGCCCCATTTCTTGAGATCATAATTCGCGCTCAGGTCAAGGAGTGTGTATCCCTTGGTGTGCTCTTCGCCGGGCTTTCCGACGTTGATATCGCGATCTCGCAACGTCGTGAAACCGAGCCTCACGTCACCCCGCGCAGAAAATTTCCAGGTAGCGGAACCGGCGATTTTGTCCGGGCTGATGTCGGAGACGCCCATCTCCCGTGCAAGCGGGCCACCCACGGAGTTGGATGTTTTGCCGCGTATGCGCGAGTAGAGCGCATTGAACTTTAGCTCTTTGGAGAGGATGTACTCGCCCGATAACTCGAAGCCCTTGGTTTCTACCGGTCGACGCTGCATCACGAAGTCGCGCGTAATCGGATCCACCGTCAACGTCACCCCGAAATCGGAGTTGGCATCGTAAACCGAGCCACTGACGCTGCCGTTCTGTCCGCGCCAGTTGAATCCAACTTCCTTGTTATCAACGATGATGGCCTGTAGATCAAGTATGCCGGCAACCGATTGGTTGAGTGTGTTCACATTTCGCAGCGGAATCCCGACATTGGGAAGACTAAAGCCCTTGCCGTAGGCACCGAACACGGACCAGCCCTGACCAATCCGCCAAATCGCACCGTAATTGGGTAGCGTGGCTTTGTAATCGAGCGTACCGCCCTGCACCAGCACGCTATTGCGAAAGAAAGTCGTTCGATAGGTATCCACGGAGAGCTCCCCATCCTCGCGACGTACGCCGGCGCTGAGGGTAACCGGACCGATATCGTAGGAAACCTGTACATACGGGGCAGTGCTCTTGTAGAGCAACGGTGGCACCCAAATTCGATCGGTCAATGCGAGCCTTTGCTGGGTCTCGTCCTGAACAACATCAACCCCGGCGCGCAACTCAAAACCCGGCACAGTCAGAAAATTTTGCGCGGTCCAAGACGTCCGCACGCCCTTTTTCTGCGAATTGATTTCAGATTGGTCGATCAGGGTACCGAGCGGCTTTATCGCCGGGTCCTGCCGATCAGCGCCATCCTCGGCCTCAAACCGCATCGCCTGGCTGGCGCGATAATAATCTGCACGAAACGCGCCGCCGAACAGATTGTCGTTGCTGTACGCGAGGCTGTATTGATTGAAATCGTTGAAAGAGGTTTTGGCACCAAGTGGCGCACCCAATACCGACGTGGCCGGAATGCCTTTCGAGCGATCACCATCGTCCGCCAGGCGGTAGTTGCCTTTGCCTTCGACGTTGAATCGACCGATTGTAAATTGCAGTCGTTGTGATTGGTTTTCACCAAAGTTGCCGCCAAGTTTCACAAACAGGTTTTTTGCTTCGGAGTCCGACGTCGATCCGCTGGTATTCATGCCGATCTTCCTGCCGTTCGCATCGTTGCCAATGCCACGGTCAATAAAGGAAGTCGCCAGCAGCAGATCGTAGGCATCCTCTTTGTGGGCAAAATTGAAGCCGAACTTCCAGCCTTCGCTATCATCGCGGAACTGTGTGGTGTAACGCGATGTGACCGTGAACTCGTTGCCGTTTTGCGTCGGCACCTTTGAAATGTAGTTGATGATGCCGCCAGAAGCACCAATGCCTTCTGACGCTGAAGGACCATTGATGACCTCAACGCGAGAGATGACACCCATGTCCGTAAAAGTGCCTGAACGGTTTCCTTCGCGCAAGGGAGACGTTTGGGGAATACCGTCGAAGAGGCGCAACGCAGTGCGGCCGCGCAACGTTTCACCGCTATTGCTCATCGCTTGCGACGACTCTGCATAGCCCGGCACCGACCTTGCCAGCACCGCTGTCGCATCGTCGGTAATGGCCAGCGTATGGGCGACTTCCTCTTTGGACACCACTGTAATCGCACCGGGAATCTTGTCGACCGCCTTGGCAGTACGCGTACCAGTCGTAACCGTGATGGTCTCGACCTTTTGTGTTTTATCGTCTTCTTTCGCAGGCTCTGGTACTGCCGCGCTTTGCTGCGCGAAGACGGAAATCGCGGTTGATGCGAGCAACAGCGCGGAAAGTGTCGCCGCGACGGTGCCTTTCAATTTCGTGGTTGTTTTCATGGTTGTCCGAGAGTTAGGGATTTCAGTCAAAAATACTTCGGCACTGCTTACCGGCGTGCCGAAGTTGTTGGATGAAAATCGAGCCTTTAATTGTCATATTTTTGTCTCCGGGCGAGTCTGTGCGTATTTGCTAGAAATAGAAACTACCTAAAGGTATATTCAAAAAATAGTTTTTGTTGCTTTAACCT
>JBKJMK010000297.1:0-5266 GCA_046596005.1 Usitatibacteraceae bacterium
GGCAGCCACGCGCCCAGAAATTGCTGCAACGCGGCGCGCGAGTCCGCCTGCACCATTAGCTGTTGTCTTTCATAGCCGGCCTTGCGTGCCAGCGGCGCGGGTACCGGGTCCCAGACATGTAGGGACTTGCTGGCATGGGCCGTGCGTGCCACGACGGCGGTCTCTACGACATGCTGCATGAAGGCATTGAGTTGATCCGCAGACTTTGCTTCGGCACGCAGCAAGGCCAAATAAGTGTACGGCGGCAGGTGCGCTGATTTTCGCTCCGACATCGCCATCTCGGCGAAACGCGCATAGTCCTGCGCGGCGACCGCCTGATACAGCGGGTGGGTGGGGAAGCGCGTTTGAATTAGCACCCGACCGGCCAAATTTGCGCGACCGGCGCGACCGGCAACCTGCCCCAGCTGCGCAACCATCCTTTCGGCTGCGCGAAAGTCGGCTGAGAACATTGCGCCGTCTGCGTTCACCACGCCGACCAGCGTAATTTTGGGGAAATCGTGGCCCTTGGCAAGCATTTGTGTGCCGATAAGCACATCTATTTCGCCCGCGGCGGCGGCATCGAATATTTTTTCGGCAGCGCCACGTTTTCTTGTGGAATCACGATCCACCCTGGCAATACGCGCCGACGGCAATTTTTGGCGTAACGTCGCTTCAATACGCTCGGTGCCCTGCCCTGCCGGCACCAACTCATGACTGCCGCAGGATTCACACGCGACCGGTACCCGCGTTTGATAGCCGCAATGGTGACACTTCAGGCGCCGGTCTTTTTGATGGAATACCAATCGCGCACTGCAACGCTTGCAGTCCGGCATGGTAGCGCATTGTGCACACACCAGTGCGGGCGAAAATCCACGGCGATTGATAAATACCAGCGCTTGCTCGCCGCGTTGTACGATTTCCTCGATGGACTTGATCAGCCTCGCTGTGAGGCCGTCTTCTGCACGTTCACGGTTGATGTCGATGAAATCTATCGTCGGCATCAAGGCATTCGGCGTAGCGCGCCTTGTCAGCGCGACTTGCTCGAAGCGGCCGCGGACGACGTTTTGCATGCTTTCAAGCGAAGGCGTCGCCGAACCCATGACCACCACGCAATTTTCCTGCTGGGCACGGAATATCGCGACGTCTCGCGCCGAATAGCGAAAACCTTCCTGCTGCTTGAACGACTGATCGTGTTCTTCGTCAATGATAATGACGCCGAGTCTGGGGATTGGTGTGAATACTGCGAGCCTGGTGCCGATGACGATGTCAGCGCGGCCGGATTGCGCATCCAGATAACCGACCATACGCGGCACTGCCGCCAAGCCACTATTTTGCTGGACGATGTGGGCATCGGGGAAACGCAATTTCACCTGCCGCAGGAATTGCGGTGTGAGATTTATTTCCGGCACCAGCACCAATGCCTGGCCGCCATGCGCCAATGTTTCGGCGATCACCTGCAAATACACTTCGGTTTTGCCACTGGCGGTGACACCGAAAAGCAGGAACGGCGCAAAGCTGCCCCGCGCGGCGTTGATTCTCGCGATGGCGCACCGCTGTTCGTCGGTAAGTGTCGGGCCGGGCACAATACCTGCCGCTTTTTCTCGCCTGGCGAATGCAGCATGAGTATTCTCGCTGACCACCACCCAGCCTTTTTTCAAGAGCGTGGACAAAATACTGGCAGCGCGCTCGTGACGCGACTTCAACACCGACTCCGCCTGCGGCGCGTCGACGATTGCGGTGAGCATCATGCGCTGTGCGACCGCGCGCGACGGAAGCGACTTGGTTGTGACGAGGGCTTCGCGCCCGGCGCTGGTAATTTCTACGACGCGTTGTTTTCTCGATTGCGCCGGTTTAGCCGCACGCATGCCGGGCGGTAAAGCATTCAGCGCGATGGGCCCAAGAGGATAGTGATAGTAACTTTCGCAAAAACGAAACAGCGTGAAATCTTTCGCTGAAAATTTTGGTAGCACACGCTGCACATGGATGATTGATTTTAATTTTTCCGCAGGGATGTCAGTTTTTTCATCCAGGCCGACGATCACGCCCGTGAGCTTCTTGTTGCCGAACGGCACGATGACGACGCGACCAACGTCGTCTACGGTCACATCGGAACCAAGAAAATCGAAGTGCTTAGCTAGCGGTACGTCGAGTACAACGTGAACGATTGATAGCTTCACAAGCATGCCGCTGTCCCCTCTGGAGCACCCGGAAAGCCGCGCCAATACTGGACTTCCGGCTTGTGGATAACTATGTGCATAGCTCTCTTTCGGTGAGGGCAATCTCTTGCCCGACTATGAAAAACACCGGGGCCGCAGAGGGAAAGTATCTAAAATATACTTACAAAACAATGGATTGCATATTTTCTTCAAGAAGTCCGCTCTCGCACCGCCGGAACAAGCTTTCTGTGCATAAGCAAGCCCCTCAATGCGTAAATGGCGAAAATATTTTACTTGACAAGCCCATCCTGCTAAGCCCTAGCGCTGGCGCGGTGAACCGCGTTAACGAGCGCTTCCACATGATCGGGATTGGTGAATTGCGAAATGCCATGACCAAGATTAAATACGTGTCCATCTGCACTTTTGTCATAGGCAAATTCGTTAAGAACACGCGTTGCTTCACGTTCAATCGTGGCTGGGTCGCCAAACAAAACATTCGGATCGAGATTGCCTTGTAGGGCGACTTTATGACCGACGCGCCGTTTCGCTTCGCTTAGGCTGATGGTCCAGTCGAGACCCAACGCGTCCGCACCGCACTCAGCCATTGATTCAAGCCAGAGACCGCCGCCCTTGGTGAAAAACACGCGTGGCACGATGCGCCCCTCGCTGTTTCGCTTCAATCCCGCCATGACGCGTTTGGCATAGGCAAGGGAGAACTCCTGATACGCCGAATGCGATAACGCGCCACCCCAGGTATCGAACAGCATGACAGCCTGTGCGCCGGCATCGATTTGTGCATTCAGGTAAGCAATCACGCTCTGGGTATTTTTTTCGAGGATCGTGTGCAGCAAATCCGGTCGCTGATAGAGCATCGTTTTGATGTTGCGAAAGTCGTCAGAACCGCCACCTTCGATCATGTAACAGGCCAACGTGAACGGGCTGCCGGAAAAACCGATCAGCGGAACACGGCCATTGAGTGCAGTGCGAATCTGCGTGACGGCGTCGGTCACATATCTGAGCTGATCCATGTCGGCAACCGGAAGTTTTTTTACCTCCTCCTCGGTACGCACGGTGCGCTCGAACTTCGGCCCTTCGCCCTCGACAAAATACAAGCCAAGACCCATGGCGTCGGGAATGGTAAGAATGTCCGAAAAAAGAATCGCCGCATCGAGCTGGAAACGATCCAGTGGTTGCAGCGTGACCTCGGTACAGTAATCGGGATTTTTTGCCAGCCCAAGGAAACTGCCGGCTCTTTTTCTTGTTGCGTTGTACTCCGGCAGGTAGCGTCCCGCCTGGCGCATGATCCAGATCGGCGTGTAGGCGGTCGGTTCGCGCATGAGCGCGCGAAGGAAAGTGTCGTTTTGGAGAGTGGTCATGTGGGGGCGGTGCCGCGAAAAAATGCAAGGACGCGGACCGATCGCCGCGTCGGTGAATTATCTCACCAGTTGCGCTGCCGCAATGAAGCCGGGTTGGGAATAACACCAAAACCAATATGCAAACACTATTGCTGGCGCGGCTTTCCGGACAATAATGTCCCAAGCGTCGCGTCAAATGGCGTTATAGGCAAGTTCATTTCGACTTCCATGAGCAAACGTCACGACGGAATGCGAATACTGCAAACTAGCTAACGCGGCAATTCAGACGATCCCATCAAATAGGTATCTACCGAGCGAGCGCATTGTCGGCCTTCGCGAATCGCCCAAACCACCAGCGATTGCCCGCGCCGCATATCGCCCGCCGCGAATACCTTCGGGTTCGCAGTTTGATAGGCCAGCGCGACGTCTGTGTCGTCGACACTCGCCCTTACGTTGCTGCGAGGGTCCTTCGTCACACCGAGCGCACCAAATTCCTCCAGCAGGCCTTGTTGAGTGGGCCCAATGAAACCCATCGCAAGCAACACCAGATCGGCTTTCAATTCAAACGCGGAATCTGCGACCTCCTGCATCTTGCCGTCTTTCCATTCAACACGGACGGCTTTGAGTGCCTCCACCTTGCCATTGTTACCAATAAATTCCTTGGTCGCTACCGCCCAATCGCGATCACAACCTTCTTCATGTGACGATGATGTACGCAATTTGATAGGCCAGTTTGGCCACACCATCGGTTTGTTCTCGTGCTCGGGTGGCTGCGGCATCAATTCAAACTGTGCAATCGATTTCGCGCCGTGTCGGTTTGATGTCCCGACGCAATCACTGCCGGTGTCGCCCCCGCCGATTACCACGACATGCTTGTCTGTCGCTGTGAGTTGATTGGCAACCGTGTCACCGGCCACGATCTTGTTTTGCGGTGGCAAAAAATCCATCGCAAAGTGAATACCCGCCAGTTCGCGACCCTTCACCGGCAGGTCTCGTGACCACTCTGCACCGCCGGACAAAACGACCGCATCAAAATCCTGCATTAATACATTTGCGGGTGTGTCGACGCCAATATTCTGGTTCACACGAAACTGCACACCCTCGGCTTCCATCTGCGCGACACGCCGGTCTATGTGGAGTTTTTCCATTTTGAAATCGGGGATTCCGTAGCGCAACAAGCCACCAATCCGATCATTTTTTTCAAACAGGATAACGTCGTGGCCAACCCTTGCGAGCTGTTGCGCGGCAGCCATCCCTGCCGGGCCGGAACCAACCACTGCAACGCGTTTTCCGGTGCGGCGTTTGGCTGGCTGCGGCACGACCCAGCCCATCTCCCAACCCTTGTCGATGATCGCGTGTTCTATCGACTTGATGCCGACTGCATCGTTGTTGATGTTGAGCGTGCACGCCGCCTCGCATGGTGCAGGACAGACGCGACCGGTGAATTCAGGGAAATTGTTCGTCGAGTGCAAGGTATCGAGCGCTTCGCGCCAGTTTTGGCGAAATACCAGATCGTTGAAATCCGGAATGATGTTGTTGACCGGGCAGCCCGTCTGACAAAAGGGAATGCCGCAATCCATGCAGCGCGCGCCCTGCTGCTTGGCCTGATCGACGTTCAGGCCGATGACGAATTCCTTGTAGTTCTTGAGGCGAACGGGCGCGGGCTCGTAGCCCTCTTCCAGACGCTCGTACTCCATGAAGCCGGTGACTTTTCCCATGTCGATTCCTTAGTCAGTTGGGGACAGACCGCCCGAGCGAAGCGAGTAGCTCTGTCCC
>JBKJMK010000255.1:0-6990 GCA_046596005.1 Usitatibacteraceae bacterium
CAGAATGCGGTCACCCTTCCAGAAATAGCCGCCGATATCGCGCGCCGTTTCGGCCGTCACACGCTTTCCTTCGCCACCACCGATTGGCTTCACAAAAACGTTCAAACGGCGTTCAAACGGCGCGAGCCACGACAAATATTTGCCATCCGGCGAAATCTGGTGTCCCGCTTCTTGCGGGTTCTTGAAAAAATCCCGCATGGGAATTTGCTTGGCCGCTTGCGCAGACGCGGGTGGCGCATGGCTGATGCCAACGCCGATCAAGCCGACCATTAGCGCGCCTAGTTGGAATATCTTCATCATATCTCCTGGTTAGTTTAAACACGATCATTCGTCCACTTCGGTCGCCGCGTGCTTCTGGCGGAGATGTGGCAAAAGTGCGCGCAGTTTAACCGGGCTCGGCCGGCTTATCCGGCGGCAAGCGACGAACTGCGTGAATTGCGGCATGGAAGCCAAACAGCACGGACGACCGGTGGTGGGTGGGTTTCGCGGTGAGTTGCAAAAACACTAGCGCTGGCGCGCCTTTTGGGGCGTTTCAACCATGGGAGGCGCGCCAGATGGCGATCTGGCTGTAAATGTGTACAACTTTCCTGTGTAACGAATATTCGGGCGCCAGTTACTTTTTCCCGCCGCGTTTCTGGCGCAGGCGAGCGCGTGTTTGTTCGATACGGTCAAGGCTGTTTGCAGCGACGGGACCCACTTTCAGCGGGTAATCAGAAACCGGCAGGGCATCCGGACCCTCTTCCTGAAGGATGGCCTGGTCGGCGCTTGCCTTGCGTCGCACACGTGGCTTTTCCAATTGACGGGTGGCGTTGCTCTCGGGTTGGGCGACATCCTCTGCGGCGGTGTGTGGAGTTGGCTCCGTTGGCAACAGCGGAATTTTTTGTGACTTGCCGTTTGCTTCAATTGCCATGATGCACGCTCCATTTCGATTGCAACGCAATCGTTCCATCCTGCACCAATGCGGAACCAGACCGTGTAGGACGCCGCCGCATTTCAGGCGGCCGCGCGATTCTAATTTTGCGCGCGAGCATATTTCAAGAAGCCGCGACCCCTTTAACGATTCCATCCAGCGCTTTCGATATGCCTGCAACAGGTTGCTCGCAAGTTGCACCATGGCGCTTCGCGAGCCATGCCGGATCGTTGTAGCCAAGCATCACACTACCGTCGGCTTCCTGCCAAACCAGCATCTTGAGTGGCAAATCAATCCCCATCGATTGCGCGCACTCCATCAGCGGCGTGCCACCGTTAGGGTTGCCGAAAATAAATACTTCGGTTGGACGCAGCGACTTGTCGATTTTCTTTGCGCCAGTCGCGTGATCAACGCGTGCGAATAGCGTGAGTTTGCGGGCCTCGATCGCTGCCACCAGGCGCGTCCCCGTCTCCGCAGCGCTGTGGGCACTCTTGACTGCAATCAACCCATCTGCCGCGCTCACTGGAGCAGAGAAGACACAGACGATGCAGGCATAAAATAGGTACTTCATTGACGCGCTCCCTGGTTGTCGGTGGCTGAAAGCATCGCACCGGTTATTTATCTCGATGATGTCATCGCGAACGCGTTGCAGGCATCGCAACGATCAAACTTGTTTAATGTGAAGCCTGAATGCGCTGCGCATCCAGGCTTCAGGCCAATCAATTTAAGCTGATTTCAGATCGGCTGCCTCGATCGGAAGCTTGCGCACACGCTTGCCGGTCGCGGCGAATACCGCATTGGCCACACTTGGACCGCAGGTGGCGACAACTGGCTCGCCGACGCCACCGGGTTTCTCGGTGGAGGCCACCAGATGCACATCGACAACCGGCATCTGGTTCATGCGTAACACCGGGTAGTCGTGGAAGTTGCTTTGCTCGACCTTGCCATCCTTGAAGGTGATTTTCGAAAGCAGCACCGCCGACATACCGTAGGCCACGCTTGACTCCACCTGCGCTTTTACGATGTCCGGATTCACCATCGTGCCGCAGTCTACTGCGCAAGTGACTTTGTGTACGCGGACCGCACCGTTGTTGCTTTTATCGATAGAAATTTCGGCGACCTGCGCGACATAAGTGTCGTAACCTTCCATCAAGGCAACACCATGAAAACGACCCGTTGGTGCCTTCCCCCAACCGGCTTTCGACGTGGCGATGTTGAGAACATTGCGAAATCGCTCGGCAGCGTTGCCATTGAGCATTGCCAAGCGATACGCAACTGGATCCTTGCCTGCGGCAGAAGCCAGTTCGTCGATGAAACTTTCATTGGCGAAGCAATTGAGCGCATGCGAAACCGAGCGCCAGTAGCCGACCCGCACACCGGCATCGTGTATCGCCATCTCAACACGTGTATTGGGAATGTCGTAAGGCAGCACGGAGGCCTCTGCCATGAATGGATCGATACCATCTTTGACCACCGGCGGAAACAACCGCGACGTAACAGATGGCGAGGTGAGCCGGAATTTCATCGCAACCGGATTGCCGTTGGTATCCAATCCGGCTGAGAGTGTGTTCAAGCTGACCGGTCGATAGAAATCATGCGTCATATCGTCTTCGCGCGTCCAGATCAACTTCACCGGCTTGCCAACTGCCTTGGAAATCTGTATTGCCTGCACGATGAAGTCGACATCGATACGTCTGCCGAATCCGCCACCCAGAAAAGTAGTGTGTACGTTCACTTTGTCTTTTGCGAAGCCGGTGATCTGCATCGCTACACCTTCGGCCAATTGCGGAAATTGCGTTGGGCCATAGATGTCGCAGCCGTCCTTTCGTACATCGGCCGTAAAGTTCATTGGCTCCATGGTGGCGTGCGCCAGGAATGGAAGTTCGTAACTTGCTTCTATTTTTTTGGCAGCACCAGCCATCGCCTTATCGACGTCACCGGTGTTCTTCAGCGTTGCCGCAGGTTTTGTCAGCGCGTCTTTAAGCCCCTGTGAAATACTCGCCGACGAGAGCGCAGCGCCCTTGCCGTTGTCCCAGGTAATGTTGAGTGCATCCCGCGCACTCTTCGCCTGCCAGAATGATGACGCCACGACTGCCACGCCGTCGTCGATTTTCACGACTGCTTTCACGCCCGGCATCGACCTGGCTTTAACGTCGTCCACGCTGATTGGTTTGCCGCCCAACACCGGGCACTGCGCCAGCGAGGCAATCAGCATGCCCGGCAATTGCACATCAATACCGTATTCGGCTGTGCCGTTTACTTTGGCGGGTGTGTCGAGGCGCTTGACGGGTTTGCCGATAATTTTCCACGTCTTGGCGTCTTTAAGAGTGACCACTTTCGGCACGGGTAGTACGGCCGCTTTGGGCGCGAGCTGCCCATAAAAGAGTTTCTTGCCGCCTTTGCTGATCACCATGCCGTTATCAGCACGGCAATCGGCTTCCGGAATTTTCCATTCACTTGCTGCCGCAGAAATCAGCATCATGCGCGCCTGTGCGCCGGCCTTGCGCAAGCCGTCGAAGGCATCGCGTACGCTCGTGGAACCGCCAGTGAGTTGTCCGCCGAGGAGCGCATTGATATAAATCGGATCGGCGCCGGCCATTTCAATTTTCACGCGGCGCAAATCGACTTCGAGCTCTTCTGCGACCAGCATCGGCATGGCGGTATAAGTGCCCTGGCCCATCTCGGACCGGTGGCAAATGATGGTGACGGTGTTATCGCTGCCAACGCGCACCCAACCGTTGATGGCGGTTGGTGCGGCTGCCTTGCCGAATGCAGGCAACTGAAAACCCACCATCAATGCAGCTGACAACGCGGCGGATTTTTTCAGAAAATCGCGACGGCTGGTGTTTTTGAGTGTGCTCATGTCATGCCCCTTTCTTGCCGGACATCTGCGAGGCAGCGACATGGATCGCCGCACGCATGCGCTGATAAGTGCCGCAACGGCAGATATTGCCACTCATTGCTTCGTCGATGTCCGCGTCCGAAGGATTCCTGTTTTTCGCCAACAGCGCCACCGCCGACATGATCTGGCCCGACTGGCAGTAGCCGCATTGCGGCACATCAAGCGCAATCCACGCCTGTTGCACTGGATGCAGGCCTTTGGTGGCAATTCCCTCGATGGTGGTAATTTTTTTGCCTTCGCACGCCGACAACGGGGTCGAACAAGAACGTGCAGGCTCACCATTGATATGCACCGTGCAAGCACCACATAACGCGAGCCCGCAACCGAACTTGGTGCCATTCATTTTCAGGTCGTCGCGTAGCGCCCACAGCAGTGGCGTATCGGGGCTTGCGTTAATGGTAACGGCTTTGCCGTTGACAGTCAGTTTTGCCACAATCATTTCCCCTCAGATTGATTGAACAATGTCAGGCGCAGTTGTAAACAGAAAACGCCTGCGGAGAAAATGTACGCTGATGCTGAAGGAAAGTAATGCTGTGGCGCACAATTAGTTGTGCAAAAAAATCTAACGCTAGCCCTGGTGGGGGTCCCAACCGCCGCTGGGACGACGGCCGATAGGTGCTGCGATGACGGCAAATGCGAAAGCGTGAAACTCAAGAACTGGAGCTGATTACTGGCCAAAATGCCGCCACGAGGCGCGCTGGTGCTGGTGTTTCACAGATTTTAGCGGGGATGGTGGCTAGATTGACGAACACGCGAAGGTTTGCTTTATTCGAAAGCTGGTAACCCTTGGTATACAACAGGCTGCATTTGTAAACTTGACGTCGGTTTGATTACGGCGTAATTTATAAACCATGGGTATCCAAAGATACGAAAAATTGAACAAAGTCCAGGACCTGCTGATGGAGGGGCAGGTTGTGCCTGCGTCATGGCTCGTTGAGCATGGCTACTCGGGTGCTTTGCTGAAGAAATACACGGCGGGTGGCTGGCTCATATCTCCCGCACGCGGCGTGTACCGTCGCCCAGGTCCACCGCTGCAATGGCAACACGTCGCAGCCAGCCTTCAACGGCTATCTGAGTTTTCACTCCACATCGGTGGCCGCACGGCACTCACGCGACAGGGGCGCGCGCACTATCTGCCGATGCGCGGCAACGAAACAATCCGGGTTTACGGTCCAGACACACTGCCGGCTTGGGTCAACGCTCTTGGTGTGCCCGAGCGCTTTGAGGGTCGGAGCGACGCAATGTTTGGCGCGCTACGTGCCATGCGCGACGCCAATACCGGCGCGCTTGCGACCGGCAAGCTTGATGCGGCGGGGCTCTTCAACGAAAAATGGGGCGCGTGGAACACCCCACTCTGTTGCGCCTCAGACGAACGGGCCATCCTTGAATTACTGCAGGATGTGCCGACCCGCGAATCGGTGCACGAAGCGGATGTGCTGATGCAGGGTCTGGTCAATCTTCGCCCCGCGCTGCTATTGAAACTTTTGAAAGCGTGTACCAGCATCAAGGTGAAGCGCTTGTTTCTCGCGCTCGCCGAGCGCCATGGGCATGCGTGGTTCAAGCATCTTGACCAGGCGGTGACCAATGGGGAGATCACGCTGGGCGAGGGCAAACGAATGTTGGAGCCTGGGGGGACCTTGCATCCCCGGTACATGATCACGCTCCCGAGCGACCTCGATGATCACGCGCGATAACCCGTATTTTCCCCAAGTGTCGCTGCTGGTCGGTGTGCTGCCGTTTGTCGCGCTTGAGAATTGCTTCGCGCTCAAGGGCGGCACGGCGATCAATTTGTTCATACGCGACATGCCGCGCTTGTCGGTTGATATTGATCTGGCATTTCTTCCGTTAAGCGACCGAGCGACCGCGTTGAAAGAATCGAGTGCGGCCCTTGGCCGAATTCAAGCTGCGCTGCAAGCTGTATCGCCGCAATATTCTGTTCGAGTGGCAAAATTGGAAGACGGGCATGCCTCGCGCCTCATCGTCTCCGAGCGCGGTGCCACAATCAAAATCGAAGTGTCGCCGGTGTTGCGAGGCACGGTTTATCCGGAAACCAAGCTCAGGATCGTGCCCGCGGCGGAAGCGATGTTTGGTTTCGCCGAAGTGCGCTCGCTTTCATTCGAAGATCTGTACGCGGGCAAGATTGTGGCCGCGCTGGACCGCCAACATCCGCGTGATTTGTTTGACATCAAACTGCTGCTGGAAAACGAAGGCATCTCGGCGAGACTGTTTCGCGCGTTTCTCGTCTATCTGATCAGTCACGGCGAATCACTGGCGCGTGTCATTCATCCGCGCCCAAAACCGCTCAAGGACCTCTACGAAAAGCAGTTCAAGAACATGAGCGCGATTGCGGTCTCGCTTGAGGAATTGGACGCTGCCCGATTGGCGCTCGTCAGTGCGTTACATGCACACATTGATGATTCGGTTAAAGAGTTTCTGCTCTCGTTCAAGTGTGGACAGCCGCGGTGGGATCTGCTCGGCGTGGATCACGCACCAGACCTGCCAGCCGTTCGTTGGAAGCTGCACAATCTCACGCGCATGAGTGCAACCCAACGCGATGCGGCGATCGCCGAACTTGAGCGCGTGCTGAACACCATTTGAGAAAAGCGTGAATCGCGGCGCAACACATTCCAACCCGCAAACCCGCATTCGCAACATGTGCCCGGCGCACCTTCCGCTAACTCATCTTCATGCGCCCGGTGTGCGAGGGCGCGAAGTATTGGGTAGGGGTTGTTTCGGTTGGCAGGAATAGTGCGGCGTATGTCAGAGGGTGGTGGGCTGGGTCCCAGCCGTTGCTGGGACGACGGTACCATAAATTTTACAAACTCTAGCACTGGCGGGGCGTTCAGGCATAAATGCCGCCATAAGGTGCGCCAGCGCTGGCGTATTCGCTTCAATCACCTACCGTCACTAGTTTTCGGGCAGGAAGCGTTGTCCTTTAATTGCCCCTCGTTGTATTAAAGACATCTTTAATATAAACTGACCCAATCAAAGCCTTCTTTAATTCGCCCAATGCGTCAGACCGGCAAATATGTCACCGTCAACACCCTCGGCGAGCCCGTTCGCGCGTTTGTCCCTGCGCGTTTGCCGCCGGCGGCACCCGCGCTCGATTCGGCCTCTTTTTCTCCGGCACTGGGCGCGGCTGAGCTAGCTGTCTCGCGCTTGAACGCAGTGGCAGGTC
>JBKJMK010000213.1:0-4795 GCA_046596005.1 Usitatibacteraceae bacterium
GCAGGACACAGTTAATTCATCGACCTTCACTGACGCGAGCGGTCGCACCACTTCCAGCAACACCAATCCGTCGGCGATGAACATCGGCGCCAGTGTCGAGTACAAGTTTTAGTTTTAACATTTCGGGCAAAGTATAAAAAGGCAGAGCATTTGGGGTCAGTAACTTTAGCCCGGAAGTGACGAAGCGCATTTCGGAATGTTTTATAAAGGTAGTCAGACTGGGCGTCCGGCATTGTCGACTGCGGACATCCTTTTAACACCCGCGACGTAACGTTTCAATGTTGCCGAGAGTTCGCCCGTCGGAATCATCGCTTCTATCAGCTGGAATCGACCGCGCGTCGCGACGGCCCGTGCAAGTGCGTCCGCCAGTTGGGCTCGGGTCCGCACGCGCATACCGTCGCCTCCCATGCCAGCGGCCATGCTGGAGAAATTCCATTCGCCAAGATAATTGAAGGCGGACTCCGGCTGAAAACATTGCAGCATGCCCCAACCGGCGTTGTTGAATACCACGACGATCGGATCCCAGCCGTAGCGGGCGCAGTTACCCAGTTCCCAGCCCGTCATCTGGAATGCGCCATCGCCGACCAGAATCAACGCGCGCCTGCCGCTGGCGGCCTGCAGTCCCAGTCCGGCAGGTACGCCGAAGCCCATCGTCGCGTAATAACCTGGCGCGACGCGGTGTGTGTGGTCGATATCCATTGAAGTGAACAGGCAATCGCCAACATCGACCGCGAGCGGCATACGCCCATGTGCCGCCATGAGATCGTTGATGGCGCGTGCAATATCATCCGGCGCAATGCAGTGATCATCCGCAATCAAACCGGCGGGGCAAGATGGAAGTTGCGTGCACGGCTGCGCCGTGGTTTGCGAAGCGCTTGGCCGGTTTGAGGTACGTGAGAGGAGTGCGGCGATCAACGCGGCCAATGGAATCTCTGAATAGGTGTGGTGGCCGAGCGTGACCTGACGATCATTGGCGTGAATGGTATGGCGCACATCAATCTGCTTCTGCGAAACGCCAAAATTGGTGTCGGAGAGAATCACCCCCAGCAGGAACAGCGTATCGGCGTTCTCCACCATGTGCGTGACTTCGGGGTTACCTGCCACGCCGAGATAAGTACCCAATGGCGGCGTCGCCGATTCCGCGAGCAGTCCACAGCCCATGAAGCTGGTGACCACCGGAATGCCCAATCGTGTCGCCAATTCGGCGATAGCATCTTCCTGGCCGTAACGTCGCACTTCGACACCGATCATCAACACCGGTCGATGTGCGGAGCACAGGCGGGCGAGAATTTCAGTGACACAGGCAGCGAGTGCGTCCTCATCGACCGGTGGGGGCGTTCCGGGCACTACCGGCGCGCATGGACTCATCGACATGTCGCGCGGGACCTCAATGTAGACCGGCCGGGTTTCGCGCAGACAACTCGCCAGCACGCGCGCGATGTCGGCAGGTGCACGCGCGGCGTCATCGAGGCGTGTCTGGTCGCAGGTAATCTCGCGGTAAATTTTTAGTTGTGAGTCGAGTCGTTTTGCCTGGTGGTGCAGCAGCCACCCGCTGCCGGATTCACCGCGCCCGGGGCCTCCCGATATCACCACCAGCGGCGATTTCTCGGCATAGGCGCCGGCCACGGCATTCACCATATTCAGGGCACCTGCACCGTAGGTGACCGCCGCCACACCGGGAGCGCCGGAAATCCGCGCGGCAGCATCTGCGGCAAAGCCGACGGCTGGTTCATGGCTAAGCGTGTACAGCGGCAGGATCGAAGACTCCTCGATCACCTTGAAAAACGGCAGCACGAAATCGCCGGGGATACCGAATATCTGGCGCGCACCGTGGCCCTTGAGTGCAAAAAGAAGTGATTCCGCGAGATTCATGTGTGACGATGAGGAAGTTGGAATTGACCATTGTCCGGTACGGGAGACGTCCGGCTTTGTTCCAGATCAATGATGTAAACAAACACCAACAAAAAATCGTAGCACTAGCACTGGTGCGGCGTTTGAGTCGTTTATGCCTCGTGATGTCCGCCAAATGGCGGTCTACGATTTATGTCTCGTTCGCGCTGCGGCCAACTCGCACCATCAAATGTCCGCGCCGCAAACTTTCTCGATCTCGTCACGTCACCAGCACCTTCACATCCGGGTATCCCGGCAATTTGAGGATGAAGTAATTAGCGGCGGCCTCGCCTGGATCATCGGCGAAGCAAATGATTTCGGCGTAGCGCGGCAGCCCGGCCTTGACGAGGACGGTCCAGATGTCTTTCGCGGCTTTTGGAGATCCTTCCGCGTTTACCAGATCGGTGAAGGGGACGTGAATGACTTTTCCGTCCTGCACTTTAGCCGACATCGTTTTGCCCGAGGCGATGTAGACCTTCGGATATGGCCCCTGTGTGACCGGAACTTCGCTGGTCACGACGCCAGCGCGAACTCTGGCCTTGTATGTCGTCGCGGGGATCGCAAGATCCTTCGGCGATTTCCGGGGGCCAATGGTGGTCGCCTCCTTTGCAAGCGTAAAACCGCCAATCCCCCAATCGTCCACCGAGTCGGTGAGGATGGAGACTTTTTTCTGCCCCAGCTTCTCCAGCATGAGGAAAGCCATGGCAGAGCTTGCGTTCAATCCGCCATCGGAAACGATCACCGTTTCATAGGCGGCGTCGACGCCGGCTGCGCTCAGTATGTCGGCCAGTTTCGCTGCGCTGGCAAGGTTGCGCTTGAAGACGTCTGCGGGAATATTGACAGCGAACGGCACATGCCCAAGTTGGTAGGCCTCGGGGACGGTCACTCGTCGGAATCGCGTTTGCCACGCGCGATTTCCAGGCAGAGATGCGTGTAACACCAGCACTGGCGGGCCTCTACAGCCGCTTTCCTGAAATCGTCATGCGGTTTCCCGAATAGCGGACCTGCAACCGCCACGGCGGCGGCGTCAAATCGCTTTTAATGGAATCAATACGACGCAGATGCCGCAGTGCTGGAGAATGAAGACCACGGTTATATTCTGCTAGGCTCACGTCAACGAGTGATCCGCGGGATCGCTGGCCTACGCGCAAACAGGTGCAGTGTGATCATCGACAGGGGAACCTGGCGTGGAAATAGCGGGCTGTTGAGTTTTATTGCTTCGGCCCCCATTCGGGCGTGGAAAACATGAAAGTAGTGGCGACATGACAACAATGGCAATTGATAAACTGGCGGTCCTCATCACGCAGCAACGCGAGGCCATTCTCGCGCGTTGGCGACAACAGGTGCGGGAACTCCCGTCAGCGCGCCACCTCGACGTACCGTCGCTGAACGATCATATGCCGTTACTGCTTGGGGAGCTGGCCGTGGCACTCCAATCAAAGTCTGAGCAGACGATACCGGAGGTGTTAAGCGACGGGAGCGCTCCTGCTCACGGTATGCAACGTGCGCAGGAAGACTTTGATATTCAGGAAGTCGTTGCAGAATACAACATTCTTCGAGGCTGTATTCACGACCTGGCTGACGACAACGGCTTGATACTTCAAGGTGAACCATTCCACATACTCAACCGTGTTTTTGATCAGGCGATTGGCCTCGCGCTGCAAACCTATGCCACCGCAAAAGCCATTGAGGTGCAGCGTCGCCGGGAAGAGTATCTTGCCTTTGTCGCACATGACCTGCGCACGCCGTTGAGTGCGATTTCCATGGCCGGAAGAGTGCTGGAGTTGACGCTCCCACCGCAAGGCACCAACGCTGACGCGACCCGTATGCTCAAAGCCCTGCGCCGAAATGTGCAGCATCTCGAAAAGCTGGTCGCCAAGGTGCTCGAAGAAAATACGAATCTGCAGACGGAGATCGGCATCAAACTGGAGCGGCGCTCGATCGATTTGTGGCCCCTGGTTGAGGCCCTCATTCACGACCTTCACCCGGTGGCAGGGACTGCCAGCACGAAACTTGTCAATAATGTGCCCGAAGACATGGTTGTCTACGCCGATGCCAGTTTACTGAGAAGAGTTTTTCAGAATTTGATTGCCAATGCCATCAAGTACACGCCACGCGGAGAAATCATCATCGGCGCGACCGAAAATAGCGCGAGCGGCATGGCTGAATGCTGGGTTAGCGACAATGGTGCAGGCATCCCGGCAGCGCTCCTGGAAAAGATATTCGACAAGGGAGAGACCGATCCGAACAACGCGGGCGGAGCAGGTCTGGGTCTGGCCATTGTGAAAACATTCACCGAGGCCGACGGCGGCAAGGTAACCGTCGAAAGTAAAGAGGGTGTTGGCTCGACATTCCGGTTTTCGCTGCCTACCAAGGCCGAATAATCGGTGGCAAGCACACGCTACTCGGGATCCTACGCATGTTGAAGACCTCGTATCTCGCCTGAATCCATGCCACTTATTCGTACCGCCAGCATCGCTGACTTGGATGCGCTTGTTCAGCTCATCAACCTTGCCTTTCGCAGCGAAGCGTTTTGCGTCACCGGTGATCGCACCGATGCCGACGACATCCGCTCCCGCTTCGAAGTAGGTGTTTTTTTCGTGATTGACCATCCGGCTGATCCTGCGCGTCTGCATGGTGCGGTGTTTTGCTCGTTTGAAAACTCACGCGGTTATCTCGGGCTGCTCTCGGTCGATCCGGCTGTACAGGGGCAGGGATTGTCGCGTCGGTTGGTGGCGGCGGTGGAGCAGCGTTGCCGTGAGGCCCGCTGTAATTTTCTCGATATCACCGTCGTTAACGTGCGCGATGATCTGTTTACGATTTATGCCGGGTTGGGCTTTGCCGCGTTTGATGTCTTGCCGTTTCCGCTGCCGGAGAGGGCACGGCAGCCGTTGCAACTGGTCAG
>JBKJMK010000217.1:0-4254 GCA_046596005.1 Usitatibacteraceae bacterium
GAAACACGCCACTGCCGAAGCCCTTCCCGAAAGCGTCTTGACGCCCACTGCCGACATGCTCGGCGACTATTGGCCGGGTATCCAGATGTATTATCCGCCGGTCAAATATGCACCGGCGCTTGGACTGTATGAAGACCTTGAGTCAGCCTCGCTGCGCTTCAAGAAACACGCGTGGGGTACCACGTCGCACACGCTGATTTTTGACCTGGAAGATGGTTGCCGGCAAAAAGAAATGTCGCGTGAACTACTTCGCCGCGAGTTGCCAAAAATGCCCAAGCGCAAGGAGGTGCAGGTGGCGGTGCGCATCAATCCATTCCGCACCGAAGAATACGAAAAAGACCTGCAAATGGTGCGCGATCTCGCCGACCACATCGATGCGGTCATGCTGGCGAAAGCGGGTGAAGCTTATGGTTCGCCGGAGATCCGCGATCTATCTGCGGTACTCGTTGGACTGAACCATCGCATCACGATTCAGCCGATCATCGAGCATCCCAAGTCTTTAAAAATCGCACCAGATCTCATGCAGTACGCGACGGTCAAGCATGTGGTGTTCGGCATCCACGATTTCTCCAAGGCAATGGGCATCCAGATCACGCCGCGGCGCTGGACCGAAGAGCTGGCGTACTTCATGAATCAGGTGTTGTTCGAGGCGCGCATCGCGGGTAAAGGCGTTATCGGCGGCGTGGAAACACTGATCGGCCAATCGACCATGCCGGACAATTTCGTGGAACCCGATGACGTGCGCCGTTGGCTTGATCTGCACGGCGATGAAGAAAGCCGCGTCGTATATGGCCACGCCTGCGAGGAAGCCGCGATGGGAATGACCGGCAAGCAGGTCATTCATCCGTCGCACATTCACCCTTGCAAAGTCGCGTACACGCCCTCCCCTACCGACATCAAAACCAAGAGTGCGATTCTAAAGGCGGCCATCGAAGCCGACGCGCTGCTTGGCGGTGCCATCAAATTCAACGGCGAAATGCTCGATCCACCAATGTTCGGTAAGGCGCTACAAACGTTGCTGCGCGCGCATGCCTTGCACGCACTGGCGGATGCTGACACCGCGTTTGCAATGGAAGTGCTGCAGAAACTGCCGGCGCAAGTGGTACGTGAAAACTGGCCGTACGGGATGATTCTTTAGGATGAACGCAAATGGGAATTTTTCCAAATCCGGAATTTTAAGCGCTTTTTTCAAACACCAGCATTGGCGGGGTTTTTCAGGCACTAGCGGCCTGTAGACCGCGCCAATACTAGAGTTTCACCATTGGGAACTTCTATTAATCTCAAAAATTCGTCATTCCAGCGTCGTCATTCCAGCGCAGGCTGGAATCCAGTCCATCGTATTTTCAACCACTTGGATGGAGTGGGTCCCAGCCTTCGCTGGGACGACGGGGTTATTAGAAGTTCCCCATTAAATCTCAAAAGCACACCTGCCATCACCACATGAACGCACGCTCCCAATCCTTTCCGCCTTTCCCCGCCTGGACCTGGCACGTCCCGGAATTTTTCAACATCGGCGTTGCCTGTACCGACGCGCACCTCGGCACCGAGGTCGAGGATCGTCTCGCGATGATAGTCGAGGACGATACGCTGGGCACCGTCACCGCGACCTACGGTGAATTGGCCGAGCGCTCCAGCCAATTCGCGCAACTGTTACGCAAACGTGGCGTGATGCCGGGGGATCGCGTCCTGATCCGGCTTCCCAATAGTCTCGATTACCCGACTGCGTTTCTCGGTGCGATGAAAGCAGGTTGCATCGCCGTACCGACCTCCACACTGCTGACCGTTGATGAAGTGCTTTATCTTGCCAAGGATTCCGGGTCGAAAGTGATGGTGATGGACCATGCCATGTGGGAGCAGCTTAGCGTCCGCATTGCTGACGCACCGGATGCGAAACTGATTTTGCTTACGGGCAAAGGCAAACGGATGGAGGGCATCGCCATCGACGCGATCAACCTTGCGCCTGCACTGGACGCCATCACTGCGTGGTCTGCCGCCTACGCGACGCACGCGAACGATCCGGCATACCTTGTCTACACCTCTGGTACTACCGGCTACCCGAAAGGCGTTTTGCATGCGCACCGCGCGCTGATCGGTCGCGAGCCAGCCTCTGAATACTGGTTCAACTTCGCTCCAACCGCCGTAGACCGCATTTTGCATTCGGGAAAATTCAACTGGACCTACGTATTAGGTTCGGGACTGATGGACCCTTTGTATCGGGGTAAAACCGTGATCGTGCACGAGGGCAAAAACGATGCGGGCACATGGACACACCTGATCGCCAAACACAAGGCGACCATTTTTATTGGCGTGCCGACGATCTACCGCCAGATCATTCAGAAAACGACCGCAACAAAAGACACCGTACCGTCACTGCGCATGTGCATGAGTGCGGGCGAGCACTTGAGCGATGACATGCTGGCTGCATGGCGCGACCGTTTCGGAATGGAAATATACGAAGCAGTCGGCATGAGCGAGTTTTCGTACTACCTGTCGCAGAGTATTCACCGCCCGATCCGGGCAGGTTCAGCCGGTTTCCCGCAGCCAGGACATGACATTCAATTGCTCGATCCAGAGACCCTTCAAGCTGTTCCGCACGGTGAAGAAGGCATGATTTCGGTCCCCGAATCCGATCCCGGCCTGTTTTTGCGCTATTGGAATATGGTTGAGGAAACCGCCAAGTACCGCCATGACGGATATTTTTTCACTGGCGACTACGCCAAAATTGATGAAGACGGCTACCTCTGGTTTCTCGGCAGAAAAGACGACATCATCAAGAGCTTCGGTTATCGCGTCTCGCCTTATGAGGTTGAGCGGGTGCTGAAAGCACATCCCGCTGTGGCCGATTGCGCCTGCGTCGGTGAGGAAATCGAGAAGGACAAGTTGTTGGTTGTCGCCTATGTCATTGCGCAGCCGGGCGCGGAAGTCACGGCGGCACAATTGCATGCATTTGGCCAGCAGCATCTCGCCGCGTACAAAGCACCCAAGCGAATCTACCTCGCGCAGGATTTCCCACGTACCAAGAATGGTAAAATTCTGCGGCGGGAAATCAGTCCGGTGATCGCGCAGTCCCACTCATAAATTCGGTGGCGCGCCGCGCAATCGACATCTTGTTGCAATCGGCCTGATTCACAATTCATTTTCATCCCTCGCAGAGTCGCTCTGCGGGGGTTTTGCTATTTATTTTCCGGACAAAACCATGAATGAAAAAAGCAAGTTACCCGTAATGAAACCGCTGCCTGCCCTGATTTTCATGAGTCGCTGGCTCCAGCTACCCTTGTACTTGGGCCTCATTCTTGCGCAAGCTGTCTATGTGTTCATGTTCTGGTCCGAGCTCTATTACCTGATTCTCTCGGCATTCGGTAACGAGGCTGCACTCCAGCATATCCTCACCGCGATCGCAGTCGAAGGCGCGGCGGTGCCCACCAAGCTCAATGAGGTCACCATCATGCTGGTGGTGTTGGGGCTCATTGATGTGGTGATGATTTCGAATCTGCTGATCATGGTTATCATCGGCGGCTACGAGACTTTCGTTTCGCGCATGGGCCTCGATGGGCACCCCGACCAGCCGGAATGGCTGTCGCACGTCAATGCCTCGGTGCTGAAAGTGAAGCTGGCGACTGCCATTATTGGCATCTCATCGATTCATTTGTTGAAGACCTTCATCAATGCAAAAGCGTACATGGCGAACGGCGAATGGATAGCGCAGACAGTCATCCACATCACCTTCCTGCTATCGGCTCTCGCCATCGCCTACAGCGACAAGATCATGGCGCATCAGGAAAAACCTTCGAAGCCCGGCGCGGCACATTAGGAGATTTACATGGCCGCCATTAAACAGGAAGATTTCATCTCCTCAGTCGCCGATGCATTCCAATACATCAGCTACTACCACCCAGTCGATTACATCAAAGCGCTACACGAGGCCTACCTGAAAGAAGAATCGCCTGCGGCCAGGGACGCGATGGCGCAGATCCTCATCAATTCGCGTATGGCGGCAGAGGGTCATCGGCCAATATGCCAGGACACCGGGATTGCGATTGCCTTCATCCGGATCGGTATGAACGCGCACTTCGAAGGTCCACTTACCCCCGAGCAAATGGTCAATGAAGGCGTTCGCCGTGCCTACACGGACGCCAACAATCCACTGCGTGGCTCGATGCTCGTTGACCCGGATGGGGCGCGCAAAAACACCGGCGACAACACCCCCGGGGTGACGCACATAGAAATTGTTCCCGGCGACAAAGTGGAAGTGAT
>JBKJMK010000429.1:0-2783 GCA_046596005.1 Usitatibacteraceae bacterium
CCAGCGGGTTGAGATTCTGGCGGCTAAGCAAGGCGGGCCGTCACGCGACTGGATCAATCCGCAATTGGGATTTTTGTCGAGCCATCGCGGGCTGGCCAAGGCGCGTGCATGGTTTCGGCAAGAGTATTTTGAAGTCGATGTCGCACATGGCCGTCAGGCGATGGAACGTGAACTCGCACGCGCGGGTGCGACCGCGTTGGCACTGGACAAAGTCACCGCAGCACTTGGGCATAAAGAAATTGACGAGTGCCTGGCCGCGATTGGTCGCAACGAGATTACGGCGCATCAAATTGAAACCGTAATTCGTGACCTGACCACCGCCAAAACTGCGTCGGCAATCGAGCATGAAGCGCCCGCAGTGCTCGCAGTTGCCGCATCGTCAAAATCATCGAGTGGCGTGGTGGTGCTTGGCGTCGACAATATCGCAACGATGGTCGCCAAATGTTGCAAGCCGGTGCCGCCGGATCCAATTATCGGTTTTGTCACCAAAGCGCGCGGTGTCACGGTTCATCGTTTGGACTGCCTGAACATCATCTCGCTCAACGTCGAACAACGCGAGCGCCTGCTGCCAGCCGAATGGGGCAATACCGGCGACCAACCGTTCCTTGCCGATTTCGAATTGGAAGCCGAGGATCGACAGGGCCTGTTGCGCGATGTTTCGGAAGCGCTGGCCCACGAACGCGTGAACGTGGTCGGCGTGAATACCCAGTCGCGCGGCAATCGGGCGTCGATGCGCTTCACGGTTGAAGTGAGGTTAGCTGAGCACTTGCAGCGCGTGCTGCGTGCGGTGAGTGATGTGCCAGGCGTGGAAACGGTCAGGCGGAGGTAAAACCGCAAACCCTTGCACTGGCGGGCGTTGCAAGTACACAAGGCCTGGAAGCGCTCCAGTTCCAGTGTTTGGTATTTTTTGCATCGTGAATACAAGCATTAGCGCGGCGTATCGGCCCGTTACGCGATGCAGATTCCAGAGACGGTTTTGAGGCACGAGCACTTGGCACGCCCTTCTTTGCCCTCGTGCATCGAATGTCATTTGTCATAATTAATGTTAAAATAATTTAATATTAAAATAACAACGCAGATTGCGACGAAAAGACTCGCGATGCGTGAATTTCGCTGATTGCCATGAACGTTTTTACGAAGCTTAGCCATTCGCAATGAGCTGGTTCCAGTGCGTTGATATAAATGGAGAAGTCACATGGCTGGATGGTTGTTATTCGTATACTTCAGGCTACGCGGTAGCCGCGTCGTGAACGTAACGCTGATTGCGCTGTTTGCGCTCAGCATTTTTCCGGCCGAGGCCCAGTGGACTGCACTTACCGCGCCTGGACAAGAGACCCGTAACGTCGCCAGCGAACCCACTGTCCTTGCCATTGCCAAGAATGCAAGAATTCTGGCCGTCGGCCACGACCAGAGTAAATCGGTTGCTTTTTACAATCCCGATACTGCGGTGCAGCTCGGTGCCACCAATTTGCCGAAGCAACCTGTTGGCATTTCCTTAAGTGACGACGGCACCAAGGCGTATGCGCTGTATGAGTCCGGCGGAATTAAAATTGCTGTTATTAATATCGCCAACCGTGCGATCACTGCCACATGGAGTACAACCGGCAACCCGGTAGGCATGGTGTTGAACGGCAGCGAGCTATTGGTGGCTGATAGCAAAGATGCTCGTCTGGTCGGTCTCAGTGTCACGACAGGCGCAGTGACACGAACGCAGACGCTCAGCAACGAGCCACGAATGATCGGTATCGGCGCATCGCCAGCACTGATTATGGTCGGCGCAAAAAATGGTGAATTGCTATTACTCAACGAAACCACATTGGCCATCACACGAACAGTGTCGGTCGGCGATGATATTCGCTCACTCGCATGGTGGGATGGCGGTACTGGCGGTAGTGGCCGGGTACTTGCGGCTGGCAAAAATCAAAACGCATTGAACCTGATCGATCCTGCCACCGGCACCATCGCGCGCATCGCCCTTGGCGGTGACCCAAACACGGTCGGCGTCGAGCAACACAATAACTGGGCCTATGTGGGCGAGAAAGACGACCGGATCATTGCTTTGATTGACCTCATTGATCGTGCCCTATCCGGCTACTTCACCATTTCCGGCAAGATCGGGTCTATGTTGTTTGACCAGCAGGGGGCAGTGCTATTTGTGTCACTGACCAAAGACAACAAACTATTAAAACTCGATCCGAATAGGGCAAGTTTGATCAGCAAGGTTGGCGTCGCAAAAAACATCATGGACGTTGCGGTAAACAGTGTGACCCATGAAGGCATCACCATCAGTGACAAAGATACCGAATTCGCGCGCATTAACTTAGCCAACCATGCTGTTGAAACCTTGTCGCTCCCAATCAAAGCCGACAAATTGGTGGTCGACTCCAGCCTCAACGTGGCCGTTGTTGGCGCAACCAACGACAAGCTTTCCTTCGTTGATCTCACCACCAACCCGGCAAGCCTCTATCCGCAGCAAGTTGATCTTGATGGTGCCGTCAAAGACATGGCAGTGGACCCTGCGCGCAGCATTACGGTGGCTGTCGTCAGCAACAAACGGGGTATACGTGTGATCAACAACGTGACACGCGCAGAAATTGCGTCAGTACAGACCGCAGACAAATTCGTTGCCGTTGCAATCCACTCAGGCAAGGGGATTGCGTACCTCGCCACCGACAACAAAAAACTATTGTTGTTTAGCCTCACTACCAGAGCCGTCATCGAAACCATAAATTTAAGTTTTGAAGTAGAAGCCATTGCTCTTGACCCAACGCTTAATCGAGCGG
>JBKJMK010000039.1:0-5306 GCA_046596005.1 Usitatibacteraceae bacterium
GCCTGCGACAAGCGGCGTACTCGTCACCAATCCGCCCTATGGAGAACGTTTGGGTGACACAACCGATCTCGCCGAGCTTTATCCGAAACTGGGCGACTGGTTGAAGCAGAAATTCGCAGGATGGCGCGCGTATTTTTTTACTGGCGACCCGCAACTTGCCAAGGGCGTTCGCTTATCGGCTAGCAAACGCACACCATTATTTAATGGCAAAATTGAATGCCGTTTGTTTGAATATAAAATCATCGCCGGCAGTAACCGCAAAGCGCCCTCCCCTAATGGTGAATGACAAGTCGCTCACGTTGCCGGAACAGAAACTCGGGCGCAATGCCCATCATTGCCCGAACGCTACGTGACAAATGCGCAGAGTCGGCAAACCCCGCCGCCAGCGCAGCAGTTGTCAACGAGTCCCCTGCGATTGCCAAATCCAGTGCCCGCCGCATTTTCAGCCAAAGTACATAGCGCCGCACCGGCACACCAACCACTTTCTTGAACAGGTGTGCAAAACGCGACGCCGATAAATGCACCCGCGCCGAAAGCGCTTCGATACTGCCGTAGGCTTCTGGCGCATCCCGCAAAAACGTCAGCGCGGTATTGATGCGTGCGTCTACATAGGAAGGATGACCGGCTTGCATTTGTACAAATCCAAATATGTGGGCGAGTATTTCATCCGCTTCATCGCGGGTAGTCTCGAATTCGTAGAGTTTTAAAAATTCGTTGCTGTTGACGTGGTTGCAGGCAAAGGCATGCGGCACATCATCAATCCTTTCAATCGCGCGTTGAAAGTTTGTGCTCTCTGGTTCCCAGTACAGCGCGGCGATGCTCGACGACGCGAGGTCAGTGGCGTACTCGGTTTCCGGGGGCAGATAGATCACCTGATTTTCGAGCACATCACCTGAGCCGAGCGTCACCCGCAATTTTCCCTCTCGGGCGATCAGCCAGGTAGCCGCATGGTTACGGTGCAGGGAGGTCTTGGTACTTGGGCCGAGATAGAGGAATCTCTCTGGCCATGTATAGATGTGGATTTTCGCGGGGGCGCTGTTCATGATTGCCAAATCATACGAGAACAGCCAGTTTATTCAAGTGAATAGCCAGTTTATTCAAGAACACAGCAGGTTTCTACAAGAAACCAATTGCGACAGCTCACATACTGTTTATGCGTTCACAACCCTTTGAAAGGAGCGCATCATGAAACGCATTTTTGAGAGTACAACAACCCAAGGCGCAACACTCGCAACGGTGTTGGTATTTCTGGTGTTGGGCAGCGGCGTGTCAATGTTGCACGCGTTCGCGCAAATGGCTTCGCGATTCTGAAGTATGCATGCCTGCGATGCTGCCGTCGCTGGCACTTCCCCGCGGGCACAGCTGGCTACTCGCTTATTTGACAATCTCCAGGTGTTCAAGGCCAGCCGCTAAATCCTTCTCTTTGGAGTTTTTGCCTTCAAGTTTGATCTTGAGTCGTAGATCATTGAGCGAATCGGCATTGCGCAATGCGTCTTCATACGAAATGTGGTCAGCTTCGTAGAGATCGAACAACGCCTGATCGAAGGTTTGCATGCCGATCTCGCGTGAACGCTTCATCACCTCTTTAATTTCGTGCACTTCGCCTTTGAATATCAAATCCTGAATCAGTGGTGAGTTGAGCAGGATCTCGATAGCGGCAATGCGACCCTTGCCTTCTTTTTTCGGAATCAGGCGCTGCGATACAAACGCTTTCAAATTCAATGACAAATCCATCAGCAGTTGATGGCGCCGCTCTTCGGGGAAGAAATTGATGATGCGATCAAGTGCCTGATTCGTCGAGTTGGCGTGCAGTGTCGACATGCACAGGTGCCCGGTTTCAGCAAACGCGATTGCATAATCCATGGTTTCGCGATCACGAATTTCGCCGATCAAAATCACATCGGGGGCTTGACGCAATGTATTCTTCAGCGCGGCAAACCAGTTATCGGTATCGACACCAATTTCGCGCTGGGTGATGACGCAATTTTTGTGGTCGTGCACGTATTCAACCGGATCTTCAATCGTAATAATGTGGCCATAGCTGTTTTCGTTGCGATAGCCGATCATTGCCGCGAGCGTCGTGGATTTACCGGAACCGGTACCGCCGACCAGAATCACCAAGCCGCGTTTGGTCATCACCACGTCTTTAAGTACGGGTGGCAGGTTTAAATCTTCCATCTTCGGAATGGTGGTCGTGATGGTACGCAGCACCATGCCGATGCGGCCCTGCTGCACGAACGCATTGACCCGATAACGACCGATGCCCGCCGGCGCAATGGCAAAATTGCACTCCTTGGTGGACTCAAATTCCGCCGCCTGCTTATCGGTCATGACCGAGCGAGCGATTTCACCGGTATGAATTGGTGAAAGACTTGATGTGGAAACCGGTGTCATCCTGCCATCGATTTTCATCGCCGGCGGGAACCCCGCCGTAATGAACAAATCTGAAGCTCTCTTGGCGAGCATCGCTCGCAAAAGTTCATGGACAAACTTAAGCGCCTGTTCTCGTTCCATAGTTCACCTTACCTAAGCAATTTTGTGACCGGATAGCCAAGTGCAGCGCCAATACCGCGTAAAGCTTTCGACCAATGGCTATTGAGCAGAATGCACGCTTCAATTGAAATTATCTTTGTTGGCGGCCTTGTTGCGCGCCTCGGCGATGCTGATAACGTTGCGTTTCACCAGATCAGACAGATTTTGGTCCATCGTTTGCATGCCAATTGCCGAACCAGTCTGAATCGCAGAATACATTTGTGCCACTTTTGCCTCGCGAATCAGATTTCGAATTGCCGGTGTGCCGATCATGATTTCGTGCGCAGCAGCACGACCGGTGCCATCTTTGGTTTTGCAAAGTGTTTGCGAAATTACCGCGCGTAGCGATTCAGACAACATCGCGCGAATCATTTCTTTTTCAGCGGCCGGAAACACGTCGATAATCCGGTCGACTGTTTTTGCCGCAGAACTCGTGTGCAGCGTGCCAAACACCAGGTGACCTGTTTCGGCCGCCGTCATGGCGAGGCGAATCGTTTCCAGATCACGCATCTCGCCCACCAAAATAATATCCGGATCTTCCCGCAATGCGGATTTAAGCGCATTGGCGAATGACAGGGTATGCGGCCCCACTTCGCGCTGATTGATCAGGCATTTTTTTGATTCATGCACAAATTCAATCGGATCCTCCACCGTCAGGATGTGGCCAAACTCGCTCTCGTTGATGCTATTCACCATCGCGGCCAACGTGGTGGATTTGCCGGACCCGGTCGGCCCGGTTACCAGCACCATGCCGCGCGGTTGATTGGCAATCTCGGCAAAAATTTTTGGCGCATTCAAGTCCTCCAGGGACAATATTTTGGAGGGAATGGTACGCATGACAGCGCCTGCGCCACGCTGGTGATTGAACGCATTGACGCGAAAGCGGGCGAGGTTTGGAATCTCGAAAGAAAAATCGCATTCCAGATTTTCTTCGTACTGTTTGCGCTGCCCATCGTTCATGATGTCGTAAATCATTCCATGAACATCATCATGTGCCAGTGCGGGCACATTGATGCGGCGTACATCGCCGTGCACACGGATCATCGGCGGCAATCCGGCAGAAAGATGCAGATCGGAAGCTTTGTTTTTAACGCCAAAGGCCAGTAGCTCGGCAATTTCCATTTATACTTTTCCCTCATTTTCAGCTTGATAGGCGATCAACGAAAAATCGGTGACCCTGGGTCAGGATTACGCCCCCATGCTTTCCGAATCCGTCGACTGGCCCGCGTAGTTACCTGCAATTCGACTTTCAAACAGCTGATTACCAACAGATTATGTCCCCAATCGAATCGAACTTGCAACACATCCGCACGCAGATGAATGGCGCAATCGCGGGAATACCGTCGGCGTTGCAAAAGCCGGTTGTCTTAGTGGCGGTTTCCAAGACAAAGTCCGTCAACGAGGTACGTGAAGCTTTTCTGGCTGGTCAGCGCGATTTTGGCGAAAACTATGTGCAGGAAGCCGTCACCAAGATATCTGCCCTGGATGATTTGCGGGCGCGCGGTATCGTCTGGCATTTCATCGGGCCACTGCAAACCAACAAACTCAAATTAGTCGCCACAAATTTCGACTGGGCGCATGGTATTGACAGGCTGAAGGTGGCTGAAGCGCTTTCCCGCCATCGAACGGACGACAAACTTCTCAACGTTTGCGTGCAGGTTAATGTGAGTAATGAGGCAAGTAAGAGGGGAGTCACGACCGACGCTGCGTTTGTGCTGGCAACGCAGGTGGCGCGGTTGCCGCATCTCAGGCTGCGCGGTCTGATGACCATCATTGAAAATACCGCTGATGAAGCCGCACAACGCGCGCAATTTCGTAAGATGCGTACACTGTTCGATTTGATGCGGAGCGGTGGCCTTGATGTCGACACGCTTTCGATGGGTATGTCGCAGGATTTCACACTTGCCATTGCGGAGGGCGCGACAATGGTAAGAATCGGCAGCGCAATTTTTGGAGCGCGTGGATGAGGATATTGTTTGTTGGTGGTGGAAATATGGCCCAAGCCATCCTGGGCGGTCTGATCGCGCAGAAATTTCCCTGTGCAAATCTTTGCGTCGTTGAACCAGTGGCAGAAACGCGCGCGGTGATTGCCGCACTCGGCGTAAACGCGCTGGCATCAATCACGAGCGATTCAATCGATTGCGACGCCATCGTCCTCGCGGTAAAGCCGCAGATGATGAACGAGGCAATTTCGCCACTCACCGGTAAACTTGGCTCGCAGGTAATCATTAGTATTGCCGCAGGCGTCAGCACAGCCAGTCTTGCCCTTTGGCTGGGTGCAAGTGGGACACCTTACAACAATATTGTCCGCACCATGCCCAACACACCGGCACTGATTCGCGCGGGTATTTCCGGGTTATATGCAGCGCAGGGAGTAGACGCAGGGGGGCGCAAAATTGCCGAATCGCTATTGGGCGCCGTCGGCAAAACCGTCTGGTTCAATGAGGAAGCAATGCTTGATGCCGTGACCGCTGTGTCAGGTAGCGGACCTGCCTATGTGTTTTATTTCATCGAAGCGCTCGAACAGGCGGCGCTTGAGTTAGGCTTTGATCACGAAAGCGCGCGCCTGTTTGCAAGTCAAACTTTCCTCGGCGGCGCGCAACTGGCAGCCTCCACGCGTGATTCACCAGGGGTATTGCGCGAACGCGTCACATCCAAACGCGGCACGACAGAACGCGCGATCGAAATATTCGAAGCGCACGCGCTCAAGCAGGGTTTTATTGACGGTGTCAAAGCGGCTTCCGCCCGTTCGCGCAAGCTGGGACAGGAGCTTA
>JBKJMK010000109.1:0-2828 GCA_046596005.1 Usitatibacteraceae bacterium
ACGGGCTTGGCTGAATGATCAAGCCGCCGAAACGCTCTATCTGTCCAGTGTGACGCTGGCCGAGCTGCTGTTTGGCATCGCGGCGCTCCCGGCCAACGATGCTGGGACCTGCAATGAGGCTGCATACAAATACAGTATTATGAGCGGTATCACCACCTGTCCATGCGCCCAGCGCAGTCATGCGCCGCGTCCGCCACCTTGGCCCGATACCAGCGGCATCGTCCTGAAGAAACCACGCTATATCGTATCGTGCAAGCGCACCTCGATACGTTTCTGGAAGGCCTACATGCGCCGCGCCACCAACGCCATCAACTACTCGCGCGCGCTGCCTTTGGCGCAGGGAATTAAGTTCGATGCCTGACGATTGGGTCCGATAGTTCATCACGCGTTGTAAGGATTTTTTCTCACCAACGACTGAGTGGGTACGGCAGGATTGAGGAATACGCAAGTTTTCCTGATCCGCCCGTCCTCACCACACTATCGAAGGAGTATTAACAATGAAGAAATCTTTGCTGAAAATATTTATGAGTTCCATCGCAGTTTCCATGTTGGGTTTGGCGATGCCATCGTTTGCCGACGTGACACAGGAAGATGTCGAGCGTTTTGTGACGATGTACGATATCAACAAGGACGGCATGATTTCGAGAGTCGAAGTCATGAAACACGCGGCCGAAATGTTTGACAAAATGGACACGGGCAAGAAGGGCATGTTGGAAGAAAAAAAGGCCATGGCTTTTCTGCTCGAGTTGCAAAAAGGTGACGGCGCGCCTAACACCTTCATGATATCGAAGGCCGACATGATGAAGAAAATCGAAATGGCATTCAACAAAATGGATACAGACAAGAAAGGCATGCTGAACAAGAAGCAGGCCGAAGCATTCCTGCGCGAAGTGATGAAAAGCGGCGCGTAATCTAGGAACAAAATCCTGTGAGGGACAGATGTGCCGCTGTCGGGAATAGGGTATTCCCAAGGATGCGGAGACGGTGCAAAGTAAATCTCCGCATCCACCTTGCCGTTTCAGCTACTTTCGGCCTGGGAAGAGCGCCAAGCCTGGTGTTTGTCAAAAATTATCTTGATTGCAGCGCGACTAGATTCAATAGCGATCTGGATGCTAATTCTTGGTGGATCAATGCGTCTTGAAATACTGCGTAACAAATAGCTGTCTGGCGAAGCGATTTACGATGGCCAAGCGGTGACGCTCGCAGGTTTTATCGGCGGCAAGTTGTTGGGTGCGCAACGCGCGTGGACGCAGGCAGATGCGCTGTGGAAAATGCTTGACCACACGGTTGCCAAACCGTCCGCAGTGCCGTCGCCCACGTTGCACGTGTTGGTCGATTGTGATTCCCACAGCACGGCGCTCGATGACGAGCGCATCATGCTGTCGGCGTATCTCGCCGATCTCGCCAGTGCAATGCACGCGTTGGCGCAGTCAGGGTCGCATATCGAGACCATTGTGCTCGGCAAGCTCGGTGGAGGTGTTTATGTTGCCCTGAGCGCGCCGGTGGCACAGGTAAATATGCTGTACGGTTCGGAAATTCAACTCCTGCCCGGAAGGGCGATCGCGAGTAGCCAGCGGCGCGGGATTACCCACGTTTGTCACCGACGAGTTCGATGCGTTTCTGGCGTGCGGCAAATGTCCCTCGTGCGGCACGCGGCGCATGGCCGAAGCTGCCGCCGCGCCGGTGTTACAGATCATCCATCGGGCGACAAGCCACGTTCCTGTTCAGACAGACCGGCCAGAAGCGCGATCAGGCTGCCACCGGTGCAGTCACCCTCATCCAGCGTTTCGGCTCGGCCGCCAACCTGAACATTCACCTGCATGCATTGGTGCTCGATGGGGTGTATGGCAAACCGCCTGCCATGGACACCATCGACATTGCCAACGAGTGCCCGACTGCGCCTACTGCACCCGCTGCTCCACCCAGAGCGCATAGCGGCAGCAGAAAATTACGCAGCAATATCGCAGTACCGGGCGCATCGCGGGCGACTGCCTCCCACTCCGCCTGCGGATGCAGCAGCATTCCCTTGATGCGTTTCAACCGGACATTGCGTTTCCGATCTTGCGATGGTTGTTACATAGAATCCGCATCAACCAAGCTACTTGAAACTGATGCGGCGAGTGCGATGTGTACCTTCTGTCGCTGCTGGCGCGACTAAGGGATGCACGAAAGCAACAGTGAATCTGTTTCTTGGTCGAAAACGTAGCCAATATGATCCCGGATTTTCCATTTGCGCGCGGGACGATGGTCGCTTAGGATCGGACGCGAACACACTACGTCATTCTTTGCGGCATTGACAGCCTGCAGAACCCTACACCGCATTGCACAAGGCAGTAATAATGGCAGACCGTTTGTTGGACAAGCGTCAGTTGGCCGCATGGAAACCTTATGCCTTGCCCGATGGCAGCCTTTCCGCCATCGAACACACCCGCCTGCGAATGCAGCGCGCGGGACAGTGGGCACCATGGCAGATGATCGGCAGGCGTATGGCGATCGGTTGCGTGGCACTCGAGATCACGCAACGCTGCAACCTGGATTGCTCCTACTGCTATTTGTCGGAATCGTCTGAGGCATTGAAGGACATCCCCCTCGAAGAAGTGTTTCGCCGTATCGATCTCATCCATCGCCATTACGGCGACGGCACCGATGTGCAAGTCACCGGGGGCGACCCGACCTTGCGCAAGCGCGACGAGTTGGTGGCGATCATCCGTTACATCCGAAAAAAAGGCATGCGATCTTCGCTTTTTACCAATGGCATCAAGGCGTCGCGCGGCATGCTCGTCGAACTGGCCGCAGCGGGATTGGAAGATGTGGCATTTCACGTCGAC
>JBKJMK010000272.1:0-27106 GCA_046596005.1 Usitatibacteraceae bacterium
CAGGTATCGCGGCCCCCCCTGAAGCTGTTGCCCTGCCAGAAGGTACTGTGTCCTTGCCAGTTGACCCTGTTGGTGTTTCGCAGTTGTCCGCAGCAACGTCGGAGATCGCGCCTGCTGTCCCGCGTCCTGTGCTGCCCGCAGGTAGCGGGCTTTTGGGGTTCTCATTTAGCGGCGATTCTTGGGTTCAGGTCGTTGACCGCACCGAAAAAACTGTTCTGGACAGAAAATTCAAGAATGGTGAGACCGAAGAAGTGGTCGGACGTGCGCCATTTTCAGTGGTGATTGGTAATGCGAACGTGACGCGGATGGCGTTCAACGGAAAAGAGATTGACCTCGTACCGCACACGCGTGGTGCAGTGGCACGGGTAGCAGTAAAGTAGTTACAACAATATTTAGACGCTATTAGTATTTCAGAGGTGACCGTGGATTCAGAAATTCAACGCCGCAAAACGCGACAAGTCAAGGTTGGACATGTTTCAGTTGGTGGCGATGCCCCGATCATGGTGCAGTCGATGACAAACACCGATACCGAAGATGTTGCGAGCACCGTTGCACAAGTTGCGGCACTCGCGCGCGCTGGGTCGGAAGTAGTTCGTATCACGGTCAATACACTCGAAGCCGCACGCGCCGTTCCGAAGATTCGCGCTGAGCTGGACGCGATGGGTGTCAATGTTCCCTTGGTCGGTGATTTCCATTTCAATGGCCATAAACTATTGACTGAAGTTCCGGATTGTGCGCGAGCACTTTCCAAGCTGCGTATTAATCCCGGTAATGTCGGGCAGGGTAGCAAACGCGATGATCAATTCGGCGCAATGATTATTGCTGCCATCAAATTTGACAAACCGGTACGTATCGGCGTGAACTGGGGATCGCTCGACCCTGAATTGATCGCCAGAATGATGGACGAAAACGCCAAACGCGACGTACCGCAAGAAGCGGATGCAGTGATGCGGGAGGCGCTGATTGTATCGGCACTTGAAAGCGCGGCCAAAGCCGAAGCGCTCGGTTTAGGACGCGACAAAATCATACTGAGTTGCAAAGTGAGTGCCGTGCAGGACCTCATCGCAGTGTATCGCGAGCTGGCGCGTCGCTGCGACTATCCACTCCATCTGGGACTTACAGAAGCAGGGATGGGGAGCAAAGGCATCGTCGCCTCGACTGCGGCATTAAGTGTGTTGTTGCAGGAGGGTATCGGTGACACGATCCGTATTTCCCTGACGCCGGAGCCAGGCGGCGACCGCACCAGGGAAGTCGTTGTTGCGCAAGAAATTTTGCAGACCATGGGCCTCAGGTCGTTTACGCCGATGGTGGCAGCGTGCCCTGGTTGCGGTCGTACCACCAGTACTTCTTTTCAAGAGCTGGCGGAGAAGATTCAAAACTATTTGCGCAATCAAATGCCGGTTTGGAAATCGAAATATCCGGGTGTGGAAGAAATGCACGTTGCGGTGATGGGTTGCGTAGTCAACGGACCGGGCGAATCGAAACTCGCAAATATTGGCATCTCGCTACCAGGTTCGGGGGAACGTCCCGTGGCACCCGTGTATATCGACGGAGAAAAGGCCGTTACACTCAAGGGCGAGCATATTGCAGAGGAGTTCCACGCATTGGTCGATGACTATGTTGCGAAGAACTACGCGGT
The DNA here is from genome assembly GCA_046596005.1 of Usitatibacteraceae bacterium. Taxonomy (GTDB): domain Bacteria; phylum Pseudomonadota; class Gammaproteobacteria; order Burkholderiales; family Usitatibacteraceae; genus UKL13-2. The sequence continues at coordinate 1,640 of JBKJMK010000272.1, forward strand.
AGGGGCAGAGCGCAAGACGAGATCGCGAAAAAAGGCGATTCCGATCAAACAGGTTTGGTAGGCAACGTTGTACTGCGTGTCATCGACGCAAGAGCTTCGGAATGGACTTGATCAGAGGTTCCGTCGCATTGGAGAGGCGTTTGCGGCATTGTTTGGCATTAGTGTCCGGCAATGCTCGACTTGCTTTTTTTGACCGGCGCTGACGCAACTTCCAAGCGAGATACGGGTGCAGCACAAATTGGGCACGCCCGTAATAACCAGAATGACTTTATAATCGACATTCATCGCATATTGTTATATCGCCATTCAATGAATCTCCAGCAAATCCGCTACGTTCGCGAGATCGCTCGCCACAAGCTGAACCTGTCGGCCGCTGCGGAGGCGTTGCATACATCACAACCAGGCGTGTCGCGGCAAGTACGTGAACTGGAGAGCGAGCTTGGGGTGGAGATTTTTGTGCGCCAGGGCAAGCGCTTGACTGCGCTGACGCCAGCGGGTGTAAACGTACTTGAGATTGCCGAGCGGCTTTGTGCCGAAGTGGAAAACATCAAACGTGTCGGCCAGGAATTTGTGAAAGCAGGCGAGGGTACGTTAACGATTGCGGCGACGCACATGCAGGCGCGCTACATTTTACCGCCTGCGATCAAGGCCTTTACCGCGAAATATCCAGATGTGCGTTTGTCGATCCAGCAGGGCAGTCCGCGCGAGTTGGCGGAACGGGTCATTTCGGGTGAAGCAGATATCGCGATCGCCACGGAAACTCTGGACCGCTATCCTGAACTCATCACGCAGCCTTTGTATCGCTGGTATCACTGCGTAGCGGTGCCGAAAAATCATCCGCTTGCGAGCGAGAAACGATTAACGCTGGCCAAGATAGCGGCGTATCCGATCATCACTTACGATGCCGCGTTCACAGGTCGCTCGGCGCTTGATGAAACTTTTGCCGCCGCAGGTGTCGAAATCAATATTGTGCTGACGGCAATCGATACGGATGTGATCAAGACTTACGTGCGGCATGGTATGGGCATTGGCATCATCGCCAGCGTGGCGATGGACGCAGAGCGGGATTTCGATTTGGTCGCACTTGACGGCCGCACACTTTTTCCTGAACGCACGACCAAGCTCGCGACACGCCGCGGCACTTACCTGCGTGGTTTCGTGAAGGATTTCATCGCAAGTTTCCCTGCCATTTTGCAATCGCGGTAATTTTTTTGACATGAATTCAAATATTGAATCTTGCATCGGCAATACGCCGTTAGTAAAACTCCAGCGGATTCCATCGCATGACGGCGTCCACCCGTCGAATGTCATTCTCTCCAAGCTGGAGGGTAACAATCCTGCTGGATCGGTGAAGGACCGCCCGGCGATATCGATGATTTCACGCGCGCAGGCACGTGGCGACATCAAGCCTGGCGATACCCTGATCGAGGCGACGAGCGGCAATACCGGGATTGCATTGGCAATGGCGGCGGCCATCAAGGGCTATAAGATGGTGCTTGTGATGCCGGAACACTTGAGCATCGAGCGGCGCCAGACCATGCGAGCATTCGGTGCTGAGTTGGTATTGACTCCGCAAAACATTGGCATGGAAGGCGCACGCGATACTGCAGTAGAAATTCAGCGTGAGCGTGGCGGAATGATTTTGGACCAGTTTGCCAATCCGGACAATCCACTCGCCCATTACCTGACGACGGGACCGGAAATCTGGCGCGACACCGTCGGAAAAATTACTCATTTCGTTGCGACCATGGGTACGACCGGCACCATCATGGGCGTATCGCGATATCTGAAAGAAAAAAATCCTGCGGTGCAGATTATTGGTGTGCAGCCTGCGGACGGTTCGAATGTGCCAGGCATACGCAAGTGGCCTGAGGCGTATCTGCCAAAGATATTTGAGCGCCCGCGTATCGACCGCATCATTGAAGTAACGCAGATGGAGAGCGAGGAAATGACACGTCGCATGGCCCGTGAAGAAGGCATCTTCGCCGGTATCTCATCGGGTGGCGGTCTTGCGGCAGCAATTAGAATCGGCAAAGAGACCGAGAACGCAGTCGTGGTACAAATTGTTTGTGATCGCGGTGATCGCTATCTTTCAACCGGCGTATTTCCGGCGTAAACCAACACAAAATGAAGGCAGGAAAAACCATCGTTGTCGGCGTCGCTCTCGCAGGCTTTCTTGCGATGACGGGCTGCGCCTCGACATTGTTCTTTCCCGTCAGGCCCGCTGAAAAAGCGGCCAACGCGGCGATTGATGATATTTGGCCTGGCTTGGGAAATGCTGGTGGTGCTGCGCTTGCATCTTCACAAAGCGATCCTGATCTCGTCACCAATACGCCTGCGATCATATCGCTGAAGAAAAGTATGGCAATTCGATTAGTGTTGCTAAAGGCACGTCTCGAATCCGGCGTGATCGGCTTGACGCATGATGGTGCCGTGGCCCTGCACGATGCGGCAATGATCAATGTCAACGTGCTCCTGGCACTGGACGCGTTGATCGCGGAGGAAAACAAGGATCGCGCCACGCTCTACCGCGAAATGGCACGCGCCAATAACCACCCCGAATGGGAAGCGGACCTGCGTACTACCTTTGGTAAGAGCTGGATCAACCGCATGCCGTCGGGCTGGTTTTATCGCGATGACAAAGGGCAGTGGCTAAAGAAGTAATGCTTGCGGTGTATTTAGCGTGCCGCCACACCGATAAAATTCTTGCCGCGCACACCATCGAGAGCCTTGTGGATCATTTGGTCGGCTTCTGCTTTATCAACGCCGTAGCTGGCGAAATCACTACTGACCCCGACCATGTCGAGAAATACCTTTAGCGCAGCGGGTGCATCATTGAGCGGGCAGTCAAATACCTGTGCCAGCACCGCATCGCGCTGTGGGTCCGCGCCTACTGCGCGAGCAAGCACCATCGGCAAGGTGAATGAGCATGCGATGCCGTGCGGCAACCCGTGGTTCAGCGTCATGTCGTAGGAGATCGAATGCGCGAGTGCGGTCTTGGTATTGGAGAATGCGAGGCCGGCTTTTAACGCCGCAAGCGACATGCGCGCGCGCAATGCCGAGTTTTTGAGATCCTTCATGAGCGACGGCAAAGTAGCAAGTACATCGCGCGCAGCAGAAATGGCGTGCGTATCTGAAATCGGGTTGGCGTTCACATTCCAGATTGCCTCCAGCGAGTGCGATAGTGCATCGAGGCTGGCAGCAAGGGTTGGGCCGGCGGGCAGGGACAATGTAAGTTCCGGGTCGACCAGTGCCGCTTCCGGCCACGTTTCTTTCAGGTGTAGAGAATATTTTTTCTGTGTACCAGGAGTGCGATCCCACACAGTGGCCCACGGCGTTACTTCGCTGCCGGTACCTGCCGTCGTGGGCACAGTGATGAGCGGCTTCAACCGCGTTGGTGTGAATGGCTTGCCGGTTGCGAGTAACGCAACCAACTCGGAAAATTTTCCGCTGGGCGTGCCCACCATCAATGCCTTTGCGGTATCGAGTGCGCTGCCGCCGCCAACGGCGACGATCAGTTCCGCATCCGCGTATTGCGTCCAGAACCGTTCATACATGCCGGTAAGGCTGGCGACATCGGGATTGGGTACGGTATCGGGCTCGATGGCGATGAGGTTGGTGCCGAGCAAATCCTGAATGCGTTTGGTGAGTCCGAATCCCGCCGCCTCCGGGAATGTCACAAGCACTGTCTTGCGGCCGGCGACGAGGGCGGGAAGTGTCGCCAACGTGCCTGCCCCGAAAGTGATGGCAACCGGGTTATGATAGTTTGGATTCATGTGCGGTCCTATTCTGGTTTTCTGAAATGTTTAGACTATGCAATGGCCTTGGCGATGCGCGTGCGCAACCACGCCGACACCAGCTCTGAAATGACAACGACGACGATGATCGAGAGCAGGATCGCTGCAACATCGCGGGAAGCCACGCGTTGCACGCTTTCGCGCAAGTACCAGCCCATACCGCCTGCGCCGAAAAAACCGACCACGGTTGCAGCCCGGAACACCACGTCCCATGTATAGACCGAGATCCCGGCCCACGCGACGCGTACCTGCGGCAGCACCGCGTAAATAAAAGTCTGGAGGTTGTTGGCACCGGTTGCGCGGATCGCTTCGACTTGCCCAGGCTTTATCGCCTCTATCGCCTCGGAGAATAGCTTTCCGGAGAAGCCGATGCAAAACAGCGTAAGCGCAAGTGCACCGGGCAGCATGCCGAAGCCTAAGATCGCGACTAGCAGGATGGTCCAGATCATTTCATGCACCGACCGGCAAGCCATGATTATCAAGCGTGCGACCGGGTATACGTAGCGCCTGCTTGGCGTCATGTTGAACGATGCAAACCAGGCAAGTGGGATAGACAATGTGATGCCGATCACGGTGGCGAGGTAGGACATCTGCAGCGTTTCCACCACTGTGTGCCAGTACTCCGTGTTCAGAATGTGTTCGACATTGGGCGGAAAGTAGCGGCGTGCCAGCATTTCGCCCATGCGTCCGAGCATCCCTGGTAGCCGTTCCAGCGGTATCTTCAGGTAGTCGAGTGAGAAGGCAATCAGTGCAAGCGCAGCCAGGAGCGCTCCGTATTTGTAAAGGCTTTGCGGATAGCGAAACCGGCTCCAGGTCAGAGGCACGCTGCCCGGGTTGGGCATTACGGCGGCGGACGGCACCATGCCGGATTCAGATAACTGCTTTGCGGGCATAGTAGGAAACAACTTCTCCGAAGATGATCAGTGCCAGCACCGCGAGGATCACCACCGCGATGCCGCCGTTGTTGGACATGGCCATCTGCCGAAACAATACCAGCCCCAATCCCCCCGCGCCGACAAGGCCGAGGATGGTGGAGCGGCGGATATTAATGTCCCATTCGAAAATCATGTTGCCGACGAACACCGGAATGATTTGCGGCAGGATGGCAAACCACAGGATCTGGAATTTGGTGCCACCTGCCGCGCGGATCGCTTCAAGCGGCTTTGGATCGACGTCCTCGATTGCTTCGGCAATCGTTTTGGAGATAAAGCCAACGGAACGCACTGCCATGGCGAGGATGCCCGCCAATGCACCGAGGCCTACCGCCGAGACAAAAATCAGACCCCACACAATCTCGTGCACTGAGCGCGACATTGTCATCAGGAATCGACCAATTGCGTATGAAGTCTTGCCGTACGGTGTGATGTTGGCAGCACCCAGCCATGCCACCGGAATTGATAGCACCAGCCCCGCGAGCGTGGCGAGAGTGGCCATCAGGATCGTTTCAAGCGCTGGTTCCCACAGATCCGGCAACAAGCTCCAGTCAAGTTCGAGGAAGCGTCCCATCGTGGACAGCAGTGACCCTGTGTGGATGCGACTCCAGTCAGTGTCTGCGATGACGATCGCCTCGATGCTCCACGCGACTGCTGCAACGATAAAGAAGGTGGAAATGAACCGGGTGGTGCGGGTGCGGCGCCGCCCTGCAGTGATCTCATCGACTCGTGTGTCGAGCGAAAGTGCGTTCACAGCACCTCCATGGCATAAATCTCTTGCAGCGCCTGTTTATCGAGCATTGCGGGCGGACCTTCGAATTTCTTGACGCCGTCCTGTAGACCGATCACATGCGTGCAGAAATCGCAGGCGAGATCGACATCGTGGATGTTGCAAAGTACCGGGATATGGAATTCGCGCGCCATCTCGCGGATGAGGCCCATCACTTCCCGCGAGATTTTAGGGTCGAGGCTAGAGGTCGGCTCATCAACGAGTAGCAGTTTTGGGTTCTGGATCAGCGCGCGCGCAATGCCCACCCGCTGGCGCTGCCCACCCGATAGGCGATCAGCGCGCTTGTCAATGTGCTCGCCCAAACCAACCCGATCAAGCAGTACCAGCGCCTGTTTGATCTCCTGCTTGGTGTAAAGACGAAAAATGCTGCGAAACGTACCGGTATAGCCGAGTCGCCCGGTGAGCACGTTGTCCATCACCGAGAGCCGCTCGATAAGATTGAACTCCTGGAAAATCATGCCCATGTTGCGGCGCTCACTGCGGAGTTCTGCAGGTGTTAGCTTGAGCATATCCCGGCCATTGAAGATTATCTCGCCGCTTTTGGGCTCGACCAGGCGGTTCACGCAGCGGATAAGCGTCGACTTGCCCGCCCCGCTTGGTCCGATGATGGCGAAGAAATCGTCCGCGTTCAGTGTGAAGCTTATGCCCTTCAGGATTTCGCGATCGGCGTAGCCCGCGCGAAGGTTCCTTACGTCAAGTACGGTATGCATGCGTTCGAATCCAGTTGAACTTGCGCGAAAGGATCCGGACCCACTCGCGTGTGTCCGGCGCATTCGATGCAACCTGTTATTTGCCGCCGCCTGCTTCGCGGATCACGTTGTAGTCGGAGTCATTCATCACGACGAACTTCTCGCTGCCAACGTTTGCGAGATATGCCTTACCAACATCGGTCGTCTCCAGGGTCACGAAGGTCTGCTGGATTTTGGCTTTGAGGTCGGGGCAGAGCGTTGCGCGATACACGAATGGATCCTGCGGGATCAGGGGTGACGTCCAGAGTATGTTGAAGTCTTCAATCTTCATCTTGCCCTTGCTGGAGTCAATCGCATTCATGAAGCGGTGCGTGGCGACAAAGGCGGCGTCAGCTTTGCCGTCGAATACAGCAAGTGTCGACAAATCATGACCGCCGGAGAAGGCGACTTTGCCGAAATATTGTTTGAGCGGCATCTTGACGACCTTGCCGCCGAAAACCGATTCCGGGATCAGCGAGCCGGACGTGCTGGCTGGATCCACCAGCAGCATCACCGAGCTTTTGATCGACTCTACCGTGGTGAACTTTGATCCTTTTTTGGTGATCAGGATCGATTTGAAGCCCGGGCCTGGTTCCTGCACACCCTGACCCTTCTTGTAGTAAGTGGCGAAGACATCGATGTTGGCACCTTGTGTTTTGGCGATGAGGTATGACTCGGGACCGAGTACCGCGATGTCCACCCATTTGCCAAGCAGCGCTTCGACCACCGACGAATACGATGTCGGCATGTAAAATTCTATTTTCTTGCCTGTGTTCTTCGACAATAAATCCAGCACCGGCTTGTAGAGTGTGAGTTCGCGCACCGACTCCTGCGTGGGGATAATCGAGAAGCGCAGCACTTTTGGGTCTTCACATTGCTGCGCCTGCGCGGCTCCAAATCCCATCACGGCCACAAACGCCACCGCGAGCGCCGCCCACCGCATCCAGCTTGTCTTGATCGTGTTCATGTCATCTCTCCTCATGGTTGTTTTATTACCGATCACCGTTCGCATCGACCCGCTACCATCTCAGGTTGATATTTTTTAATTGCGTGTAGCTGAGTAATTCCTCGAATGTTTCCTCAACACCGAGTCCGCTGGCTTTCCATCCACCGTAGGGCGCCCCAAGATATCGCCCTGTTGCGTTGATCCACACGTAGCCGGCATCGACCCGCATGGCGGTTTCCATTGCGCGATCAAGCTGATTGGTGACGATTGCCGCAGTCAACCCGTATTGCAGGCAATTGACCTGTGCGAGCATGTCCTCTTCGTTGCTCCACGGCAGGATCGACATTACCGGGCCGAAAATTTCCTCGCTGGCGATGCGCATTTCCTGGCGTACATCGTCAAACACGGTCGGGCGGATAAAATGGCCGTTGGCAAGTTGCGGGTCATCGGGACGACCGCCACCGGTGAGCAGCTTTGCACCCTCCGATTTTCCGGCGTCGATGAGACCCATGATGCGCGCGAACTGCTGCGCTGACACCACTGGACCAAGCTCATTCTTCGTGATCCACGGAAAACCGACTGGCAGCGCCTCCGCGAGTCTTACGATCTCTTCAGCGACCGCAGTGTGCAAGGACGAATGAACGAATACGCGCGAAGTTGAACTGCACGATTGCCCCTGCCGGTTCATGTTCATGCCTTTGATTGCGGCTGCAGCCGCTTTCTTCGGGTCGGCGTCGGGAAAAATAATGATCGGATTCTTGCCGCCGAGTTCGAGGCTCACACGCTTGAGGCCCTCGGCTGCGCCGACGGCAACCCTGCGACCGGTTTCTACCGAGCCGATGAAGCCGACACGCGATACCAGCGGATGGCTGACCAGCATCGCGCCGGTGTTGCCGTCCCCAGCAATCACATTGATGACACCTGGCGGAAAAAGACCGTCGGCTAGTTCAGCCAGCCGGAAGCTCGATATTGGAGCCTGCTCGGAACTTTTGATCACGACGCAATTGCCGGCTGCGAGCGGTGCTGCGGCTTTTTCTGCACAAAAACGAAAGGGGTGATTGAAGGCATTGAGCTTCGCTACCACGCCGTAGGGCTGGCGGGTGAGCATGTTCATATGGCGTGGACCGTGCGAACTGGTCTCGCCTTTCACTTCAGTGATGAGGCCGGCGAAATAGTCGAGACTGTCTGCGGTCCAATGCATGTCGCCCTCCATGCCTGCTAGTGCATTGCCCGAGTCCACGCAATCAATGAGCGCGAGCGCTTTCGCATTCTCGCGGATGCGATTGGCGAATGCCTCCATGCATTTCGCGCGCTCCTTGAGACCAACTTTGCGCCATTCGCCAAAGCCCTTGGCGGCAGCTTTCACTGCGCGATCTACGTCCTCAGCGCCTGCGAGCGGGACTTCGGCCAGTCGTTTTCCGGTGGACGGACTGTGTGAGACGAAGGTGTTGGCGCTAGCGGGCGATTCCCATTTGCCGCCGTAGTAAAAGCCCTGCGCGCGATAGCCGAGATCCGGCTCCGCGTTTGTGAACGAGTCCATTTTGGTGTCGGGCATCACGCAGCTTTCATCAATGAAATGCGAGAATCACGCCGCTGCGCCGTTGATGGCGATGTCGAAGACCTGATAGCTCTTGAGTATCGTTACGCCGGCTTTCAACTTGTATTCGTCATTGAGGGGCTCGCTGAGGATAATCGGTACTTTAGCTTCGGCAACGCCCCCGTGGGTACGCAACCGATGGCCCTCCAATCCTGACAGGTCGTGATCTTTTTCCGCGCCGCCAATGCACACGCCCGCCGTTGAAATGACCACTACATCGCCTTCGCGATCGGGGGGAAGTTCCAGAAGTCGGCATGCGGTTTCTTTATCGTACACTAACTCAACTCCTTCGATGCCACGCGCCAGTTCGATCACCTGCGTTGGCGTTGTCTTGCCACGGCAGTACACACGTACGAATCCGCCGAGCGCTCCGTGATGGGCGACGAAAGCATCGGTGATAGGGCAAATTACGGTGGTGTCTCCCTTGCCGAACTTTGCATCCAGCACATCCTGCAGCCAGATCACGTTGGGTTTGCCATCGGCAGACGATTTATCGTTCATGCCGTGATCCGCAGTAAGCGCTACCAGCGCACCGAGCGCAGCGAGCTTGCCGAAGCGGACGTCGAGGTCCTGGTAGAAGCGCTTTGCCGCAGCCTCTGTTGGCGCGTACTTGTGTTGAACGTAATCGGTTAGCGACAGGTACATGAGGTCCGGGCGGTCGCGTTCCAGAATCTTGATGCCAGCGTCGAGCACGAACAGCGAAAGCGCTTCGGAATACATATTCGGCAATGGCTGGCCGACAAACGTGAGCACGTCTTCTATGCCGTTTTCGGCCATCGTGCATTGGTCAGCTTTTTCAGAGGAAAAGCTGATACTTCCGCGTGTGAGGTCGAGATTCTTGCCCAGCTGCCGCCGCAACTTGTCCTTGGCGGTGATCGAGACCACCTTGGCACCAGCACGCGCGAACTGGCAGAGGATGGTGTCGCCGCGCAGCAATTCCGGACCCGACATTACCACTGCTTTGCCGGTCGTGTTGTCGAGATAAAAGTTGCCTGAAATCCCGTGTTTCGACGCTGGCGTGCCAGTGATGATAGACATGTTGTTGGGACAAGTGAAGCTTGGTACCGTGCCATCGGCTACGGTACTGAATCCCTGCATAATGAAGCGCGCGATATTGGGAATCGCGCCTTCCTTCAGAAACTGCTGGAAATACGCAGGGTCGCCGCCGTCGATGCAAACGACCACTACCGGTTTTTTAGGCCAGTGATAGTTCACGCCGTTGGCGGTGACGATGTTTTGTTTTCTTGTAGTTTGCATATAGGCGCTATTTTTCAATTTAACTGTTTACGATGACAGTATTAAGTCGCTGGCTTACGCGCCGCTTTCACACGCGGCGCGGGGGTTTCGTGTAGAACCCGGTGCAGACGTTCACGACCGTTGAGTACATGCTCGAAAAGCAGGCGCCCGGCAAGTACTTCGTCACCCATGGCGACCGCGTTCACAATCTCCTCGTGGTCCTTTGTCGATTCAGGAATGCTTTCCGCGCTACGGGCAATCACCTCACGGCGGTAGAGGTTGAGTTCGTTGACGATGCGTTGGTAGTTTTGGAGCAGGGCCTGGTTGCCAGCCGCCTCGCCGAGCACTTCATGGAATTGGATATTGAGCGGGAAGTACGCGTCTGCGTCGAGTCCCCTGCTGGCGACGTGCATGCGCTTGACGATTTCGCGCAGTCGCTGAAGCTGCTGGGGCTGGATGCGTTTCGCGGCTAGACGCCCGATCATCCCATCGAGTGCAGCGCGTACTTCATATATTTCGTAGGCCTCCTCGATGGTAATTTGGCGAACGAACACACCGCGGTTTTTTTCCGCGCGCAGCAGTCCGGACTGGTAAAGTGCTCGGCAGGCCTCGCGCACCGGGCCGCGCGAAACCCGAAGTTCGCCCGCGATTTCGGCCTCGTTCAGTTTGGCCCCCGCCTCGAGTTCGCCCGAGACAATCTGTCGCTCAAGTTCACGCTGCACAAGCGTGGTGAGCGAGTGTTCGCGGAGCATGTCGATTGCCACCCCGTGTGCCGTTGGTGGAGTAGATTGGGTGTGTTTGGGACGAGGCATTCGTTGTCGGGTGGGGACTGCCGTTAAATTGAAAGAACCATTATGGCGATGTTTGGTATATTGTCAACAATATTTTGTTTGCATGCACGCGTTATGTTTGCCATAAACGCGCGGCGTCCGCGTCCTATAAGAAGGGTTGCAATGTCAACTACGCGACTGGGTGAGAGCGGTCGCCGGCATGTTGAACAAAGGGTGTTCTAATCGCATCACAGATATAAGCGTCGTTTATTTTTGCCAATCATTCGTCGTAAAACCGTTTGTCGGTCTCTGCCATTTTTTCGAGTAGAGATGCCGGTGCCCAGAAGTCCGGACCAAACTGGTCACGATACTTGAGGATGGTATCAAAAATGGTTTTGACACCGATCTCATCGGCATAAAACAACGGGCCGCCGCGGTAACGTGGAAAACCATAGCCGTGCAACCACACCATATCAATATCGACGGGGCGTGCAGCGATACCTTCCTGAAGAATTTTAGCCGCTTCGTTGATCATCGAATAAAGACATCGTTCGAGTATTTCCGCGTTACTAATCTGCCGGCGCACAACGCCATGTTCTTTTGAATGATCGACGATCAATCGTTCGATCACGGGATCAGCGAGAGGTACGCGGCTGCCAGAATCATAGCGATACCAGCCCGTACCCGTCTTTTGACCGTAACGACCCAGTTCACAGACCTTGTCGAGCAGGTTGCAGTCGCGCACGCCGGGCTTGCGCAAATGCGCGCGCGATTTGCGATTGCGCCAGCCTATGTCCAGACCGGCAAGGTCGCTCACCGCGAATGGGCCCATGGCGAAACCAAATTCGTATAGAACGCTATCCACCTGGTGTGGCAACGCGCCTTCTTCCAGCAGGAAAAGCGCCTCGCGTGAGCGCTGGGCCAGCATGCGATTGCCGACAAAGCCATCGGCCCCGCCCACCAGTACGGCGACTTTGCCGAGTTTCTTGCCGATTAGCATCACCGTCGCCAAAACGTCAGGTGCAGTATCAGGTGTCCGGACGTTTTCCAGCAGCTTCATCACATTGGCCGGGCTGAAAAAATGCATACCAACAACATCCTGCGGGCGCGACGTGAATGACGCGATTTTGCCCACATCGAGGTATGAAGTGTTTGTCGCCAGGACGGCACCATTTTTTGCAATGCGATCGATATTTTCAAACGTTTTTTTCTTGACGTCCATGTCTTCGAAGACGGCCTCAACGATGAGATCCGCCAGGCGGACTTTATCGAAATCCAGCGACGGCGAAATCAGCGAAATCCGACGTTCCATTTCGATTGCGCTGAGGCCGCCTTTGGCTACCGTGGCTGCGTAGTTTTTGCGGATGGTTGCCATGCCGCGATCCAGCGCATCTTGCTTTGCATCCAGTAGCGTGACTGGCATGCCCGCGTTGGCAAAGCACATGGCGATGCCGCCCCCCATGGTGCCTGCACCGATAACGGCGGCAGCGCGAATTTCGCGGACTGGTGTGTCGGCAGGCAGCCCCGGAATTTTTGCGACCGCCCGTTCGCCAAAGAAAGCGTGTCGAAGGGCCCTGGATTGCGAGGACGCTTTCAATGTCAGAAACAATTCCCGTTCGCGCTTTAGTCCATCTTCAAATGACAATTCCACACAGCCGCGAATCGCTCTGACGCATTCAATCGGTGCGATCAGGCCGCGATATTTCTTTGCGACGTCCCGTTCCATAGCGTCAAACGAAATCGATGGTTCTGGTTTGATCGTTAGCGCCCTGGTTTGACGGATGACGCTGCCCTCCTTAACGACTCGATTTGCGAAAGATATTGCTGCTTCAACCAGTTCCCCGCCGGCGATTTCGTCAATTACACCGAGCTGCAGCGCCTGTTGTGCATTGATCGGTTTGCCGCTGGTGATCATGTCGAGCGCGGCCCGAATACCGATGAGCCGTGGCAGTCGTTGCGTGCCGCCTGCGCCTGGTAACAAGCCCAGCGTGACTTCGGGTAAGCCCATTTTGGCGTCGCTTGCCGCAATGCGGATATGACAGCCGAGTGCGATTTCCAGGCCACCTCCCAATGCCGTGCCATGAATCGCGGCGATGACGGGTTTCGGCGAATCTTCGATCAATCGAATTACATCACCAAGATGTGGCGGCATGGGGGAACGATTGAATTCGCGTACATCCGCGCCGGCGATAAAGGTCTTGCCTTCGCAGGCAATGACGATGGCACGCACATTCTCGGCGGCGATGGCTGACGTGACTCCATCAAGCAGACCCTCACGAACGGCCTGACTGATCGCATTGACCGGCGGGTTATTGACTGAAATCAGTGCGATTGTGTTGTGCAGGCTTAGAGTGACGTGCATATTGATTTTCTGTACCGGTATTTGAAGATAAATGCTGAAAGAACATCATACGGTATGATAAAACCAGAGGGCGAAAATCGCCCAACATTCGGGTGGAGAGTTCGATGATTCGGGATCAGGAAACGTTAAACATATTATTGAGTAGCGTGTCACGCTTCGTTCGCGAGCGGCTGATGCCTAGCGAATCCATTGTGGCTGAGAGCGACAAGATTCCGGATGACATCGTGCAGGAGATGAAGTCGCTGGGGCTATTCGGCTTCACCATACCCGAGCAGTACGGCGGGCTTGGCCTGACGATGGAGGAGGAGGTAATGGTTGCCTTCGAGCTGGGCCAAACGTCGCCTGCTTTCCGTTCACTGATCGGCACCAACAATGGCATTGGTTCCCAGGGGATACTGATGGATGGGACTGATGCCCAGAAGCAATATTATCTGCCGCGCCTTGCGGCAGGGGAGTTGGTCGGTTCTTTTGCACTAACCGAGCCGGGCTCCGGCTCCGATGCCGCATCATTAAGTTGTTCGGCCCTGCGCGACGGTGATCACTATGTGCTCAACGGCACCAAGCGCTATATCACCAATGCGCCAGAGGCCGGCATTTTTACGGTGATGGCACGGACTGATCCAGCAAACAAAAGCGCGGGTGGTATTTCAGCGTTCATTGTTGAGCGCGGTACACCGGGCCTGTCGCTCGGTAAATGGGATGTGAAGATGGGTCAGAAGGGTGCCCACACCTGCGACGTCAATTTCGAAAATTGCCGCGTGCCCGTGGCAAATTTGATCGGTGGCAAGGAGGGTGTGGGTTTCAAGACTGCGATGCGGGTGCTCGACAAAGGTCGTCTGCATATCGCGGCAGTTTGCGTTGCTGCCGCGACACGCATGCTCGATGACGCGCTGCGTTACGCGATGGAGAGACAGCAATTCGGCAAGCCTATCGCCGAGTTTCAATTGATTCAGGCCATGCTGGCAGACAGCAAGGCCGAGATTTACGCGGCACGTTGCATGGTGATGGACGCGGCAAAACGTCGCGACGCAGGTGAGGACGTTGCCACTGAAGCATCCTGTTGCAAATTGTTTGCCTCGGAAATGTGCGGGCGTGTAGCGGATCGTGCGGTGCAAATTCATGGTGGGGCAGGTTACGTGTCCGACTATGCGATTGAACGCTTCTATCGCGATGTGCGGCTGTTTCGCATCTACGAAGGCACCACGCAGATTCAGCAGTTGGTGATTGCGCGCAACATGATCAGAGCGGCGAAACACTGATGGCGTTGGCGGCATCAATCGATGCTGAATTACCGGTACTGCCCGCGCGCATCAGCGACGTTCCCCGTCGTTGGGCGCTGGAAACGCCGGATGCGTTGGCGCTGCGGGATGGTCGGACGGAATGGACCTATCGACAACTTGGTGATGCCATTGCCGTTGCAAAGGCCCGGTTAAGCCAGCTCGGTGTACGCGCAGGAGATCGCGTGGTGATCGTTAATGAGAACTGCATGGCAGTGGTCGCACTCCTGTTTGCGGTGGCGGAACTGGATGCATGGTTTGTACTGGCCAATGCACGTCTCACTGCGCGTGAAATCGATGAAATTACTGAGGATAGCGGCGCTCGGCTCATGCTGTTTGCCACCGCCAATTCGCCGGATGTCGCCGGGCACGCTCGGCGATTGTTTGCCGCGCCCCAGCAATGGAATGAGATCGGGGAACTGGCCGTTGGGCCTCTGAACGTTGCCTGCACGCCCGAACCCGTATTTGAAAGCAATCACGAACAAGTGGCTGCGCTCGTCTACACGACAGGCACAACGGGTAGACCAAAAGGTGTGATGCTGACCCACCGCAATCTCCTGCACGTGGCCACGGTCTCCGCAAAGCTTCGCCATCTTACCAATGCAGACCGCGCTTATGGGGTGTTGCCGATTTCGCATGTCTATGGCCTGGCCTCGGTTACACTCGGTACCTTGACCGCTGGTGCTTGCCTGCAGCTGGCGGCACGTTTTTCAGCGGCCGCAGCGGCGAATGCGCTGATGTGTGAGGGCATCACTGTTTTTCAAGGCGTGCCCGCCATGTATGCCAAGCTGATTGAACTCGTTGCAAACGATGCCGACTTCAAGGCGCCGTTATTGCACTTTACCTACGCAGGTGGCTCGCCGCTGGACCCGGCGCTGAAAGCACGGTCGGAAGCCTGTCTGGGCCTTACTTTGCACAATGGTTATGGACTAACCGAGAGCAGCCCAACCGTGAGTCAGACACGCTTGGAGAGACCGCGTCGGGATTGTTCAGTTGGCGAAGTTATTCCAGGCGTAACCGTGCGGACGGTAGATAGCTACGGTCATGATGTTGCGACAGGAGAACCAGGTGAACTGTGGGTGAAGGGGCCGAATGTGATGAAGGGCTATTACCGCGACCCAGAGTTGACCGATAAAATCATCCGCGATGGGTGGCTCAACACGGGCGACATTGTCCGGATCGATCCCGATGGTGCCTTGTTCATCGTCGGCCGTACCAAGGAACTCATTATTCGTTCTGGCTTCAACGTGTATCCTGTCGAAGTGGAGGCGGTGCTGAACAGCCATCCGTCGGTATCGCAATCGGCGGTCGTGGGCCGCTTGACCGGCGACAATGAAGAGGTGGTTGCCTTTATTGAATTAAAACCTGGGCAGAAGGCGACCGGGGATGAGATCAGCGTCTATGCGGCGGTACGACTTTCGCCATACAAACGTCCATGTGAAATTATCATCATGTCGGCATTGCCGGCGGCAGCGACTGGCAAGATACTGAAAAACAAGCTGAAGGAAATAGCGCAGCTTAGCGGTAGGTGACTGTTCCATCAAAACGTCAATTGAAAATCACAAAAAATCGGAGGAAATCATGAAAAAATTTCGATATGAAATTGCAGCTGTCCTTACCGCCGGGCTTGCTTTGTGTGTCAGTAGTGCACACGCGGATGAATTCCTGGTTGGGAGTGAAGTTCCGCTGACGGGCACGCTGGCACGCGTGGGTATCGGCATGAAGGAGGGTATTGAGGTCGCGGCGGATGTATTCAACAGGCGTAGCGGCAAGCACAAGGTCAAAATTGTTACCGTCGATGATGAAAGCTCGCCCGCCAAGGCCGTCGCAGCGGTGGAAAAGCTTGCGTCCCAGGGTGTGGTAGCGTTTACAGGTGGCTATGGATCGAACAATATCGGGCCGGCCTCTGATGCAGCCAATAAAGCCGGGTTGGTGTACATGACATCAGGTGGTGTCGATGAAAACCTGACGCAGCGCGGCTACAAGACATTCTTTCGTATCAACAATACTGCAGGTTATTCGACAGCAATGATCGGCTTGCTTGCCGACATGGGTGCCAAATCGGTATCGATTGTCACGTCGACCAAGGAAGCTCCGGCTGATCTGGCCAAGGATGTTGAAAAAATACTTAAGGCCAAGGGTGTCAAAGTCGTGTTGCATTCGTTCGATCCTGCCATCACCGATTTCAAACCGATCATCAACAAAGTGAAGTTGCAGGATAAATCGGAAATTATCGCGATGGTGGGCTACGAAAATGACTACGTTGGCATTATCCGTGCAGCCAAGGTGTTAAAGCCGGATGTAAAAGCAATGGTCGGCGTGTGGTCGCTGGCCACTGCAAAGATGGCGTCTGATTTCCCGGATCTCATGCCCAATGTTTATGGAACTGCATTGCTGCCGTTCCCAGCGGAATTCAAAACCGCTGAAGGCAAGGAGTTTGCCGAAACCTATAAAAAACTGTTCAACAAAGAGCCTGATTACCTGGGGCAGTTTGGGTATGTGCAATCGATGCTGCTGTTTGAGGCCATTGCACGCGCAGCCGACGCTGGCACCATCAAATCGGGCGGCCTGGCGAATGAGGTTCGCAAATCTGATCGCGATACGTTAATTGGCCGCGTGAAGTTCGACGACAAAGGCGACAATCCGTTCTTCAGCCACCGCATGGGGCAACACCAGAGCGGCAAAGTGGCAGTCGTCTGGCCGAAGGATAACGCGACAGGAAAGATGAATTTCCCGGCGCTTCCCTGGTAGGATTTTTTGACAACGTGCCCTTGATCGGTTGCCAGTACAGGTAGAACGGTGACCGAACTCATTCTTCAGGCGATCTATTCCGGATTGCTGCAGGGCGGCTCGTATGCGCTCATTGCGCTCGGACTGGCCCTTGTGTTCGGCACGATGAAGGTGATCAATCTGGCGCACGGGGAGTTGGTGTTGCTGGCCGCCTATGTCGCCTATGCGGTCGAATCGGCATTCAATGTGAGCCCGATCGTAGCGATTCCAGTCGCGTTGGTGGTGGTGTGTATTTCTGCAGTGCTGGTGTATTTTCTGGTCGACCGCATTCAGGAGGACCGCGAACTTAATTCGCTGATTCTCACGTATGGCATTGGCGTCATGCTCACCAACGCCATTCTGCTCATATGGAAAGCGGACATCCGATCGACCAAATCATCGTGGCTGCAGGACGCGGTGGTGCTCGGTCCCTTCTATAGTATGCGCAGTGAACTCGGGTTTTTTATTTTGAGCCTTGTGCTGATGGGTTTGCTCTGGTGGTGGCTGGCCAGGAGTTGGTACGGGCGCGCCGTGCGCGCGGTCGCCAGCAATCGCGATGCAGCCAAGCTGATGGGTATCAATCCGCGCTCGACAGAGATTGTTTCGTTTGTGGTGGCGGGGATTCTCGCGGCGTTTGCCGGCGTAGCGCTATATAGCTATGGTGTCATCCAGCCGTCTCTGGGCCACGCCCTCACCGTCAAGGCATTCATCATCACAGTGCTGGCGGGCGTCGGATCCATTCCTGGCGTGTTGGCGGGTGCGTTATTGTTGGGTGTGGTCGAAGCGCTGACAGTCACGCTGCTCAGCTCCGCCTTGCAGGAGATTGCCGGCATGGGTTTATTTTTACTGGTGCTGTTTTTGATGCCGAACGGTTTGTTCGGCACCGCCGCGCGCAGAGGCTAGGCACTAAGCGATGAACGCACGCGCGATCTCGATAATGCTGGCCATCGCGGTGATGTATATCGCGGTTCCTTTGTTGCTGGGCTCTAACCTTTACGTAATGAGTCTGCTGGTCGCGTCAATCGCGATTGGTGGGGTGGCGCTGGCGTGGGCTTTGCTCGGTAACCTCGGTGGCATGGTGAGTTTCGGGCACGCGGCATTTTTCGGTGTTGGCTCGTACGTGTCGGCGCTACTGTCGATGAAAATGGGCATTCCCGTTTTTGCAGCAATGTTGCTCGGTGGCGTGGGCGCGGCTGTGGCGTCGAGTGCCATGCTGCCGACGTTGCGATTGAAAGGCCCATACTTCGCGCTGGCAATTCTGGCTTACGCACAGATCTTTCGCATTCTCGCGACAGAGTGGAAAAGTGTGACCGGTGGTTCCGGCGGCCTCTCAAGCATCCCGCGGCTGCCAGAGATTGCAGGCTTTGATTTTGGCGGCAAGGTTGGAAACTACTTCGTGATAGTCACGATCGTGCTGATCTTCGCCTTGATCTACCAACGCATTCGCGCCAGCCATTATGGTACGGCATTGCGAGCGATGCACGACGCCGAGGACGCAACCCGCATCGTCGGCGTCAACAGTACCTTCCTGAAAGCCATGATGCTGTTCGTATCCGCATTTATGACGGGTGTGATCGGCGCATTCAATGCGCACTACATTAATTTTCTGGAGCCAGACTACGGCTTTAGCGGTTTGTGGAGCACGCTTCCCATCGTCGCCGCGATTTTTGGCGGCTATCGGACCATTCTCGGCCCTGTCATCGGCGCAGTCTTTGTGTATTTGATCGATCAACTCATTTTCAAATCCTTCATCCCATCCGGGCATCAGATCATGTTGGGCGCGTTGCTGGCGGGTATGGTGTTGTTCAGTCCGACGGGATTGCTGCCGTGGGTGGTCGAAAAATTCAAACGGTTGCGCAATGCTCCAGCTTGATAACGTTACTGTTCGTTTTGGCGGTGTCACCGCCGTCAACGGTCTGACGCTATCGATCGCGGCCAACGAAGTGACCGGCCTCGTCGGCCCTAATGGCGCAGGGAAAACCACATTGTTCAACGCCATTTCCGGCTTGGTGCGCCCCGCTACCGGTCGTATCTTTTTCAACGCGGTCGACGTGCTGACCGCGCCAGTGTATCGACGTGCGCGTCTTGGACTGGGCCGCACGTTTCAAGTGCCACAGCCGTTAAGCCGATTGACGGTACGCGAAAACCTGCTGGTCGCACAGCGCTTTGGCACTGGCTCAGTTGATGAACTGCGTCTCGATGAAATTCTGGAATTCGTCGGTCTCGCCGAAAAGGCCGAACGCGATGCAGCCAGCGAATTGGCGTTGAGCGAATTGAAGGCGCTAGAAGTTGGCAAGGCGCTTGCGACCAATCCAAAGCTGCTGCTGCTCGATGAGGTACTGGCCGGACTGGAGACTTCTGGTAAGCGCCGCTTTATGCAAATGCTCAAAGATATGCATGCAAAATTTGGCGTAGGTATTCTCATCATCGAACACGATATCGAGACCATCAGCAATCTCTGCAGGCGTGTCGCTGTGTTGAACTTCGGCGAACTGATCGCCGACGGCACACCTGACGAAGTATTTCGCGACCCCGCCGTCATCAAGAGCTATACCGGTGCCGACCATGCTTGAGGTAAAGAATCTGCGCGCAGGATACGGTGCCATCAATGTTTTGTGGGACGTTTCGCTGACGATCACACCTGGGAAACTGACCGCTATCATCGGCCCAAATGGTGCAGGCAAAACCACACTGCTGCGCGCGATCATCGGCTTGACGCCGGTCACACAAGGGGACATTCTCGATGAAGAAATATCCCTGATCAACTGGCCGACTTGGGACCGTGTGAGCCATGGGTTGGCGCTGATCCCCGAAGGCCGCATGATTTTTCGCGACATGAGCGTGGAAGAGAACCTGATATTGGGTGCGTATGCCAAGCAAAGTCGCGCCGCGATGCAAGACAACCTTGCGCGTGCATACGCGATGTTTCCCTTGTTGTTGGCGCGGCGCCGCCAAATGGCGGGTTCGCTCTCCGGCGGTGAGGCACAGATGCTGATGATGGGACGCGGCTTGATGTCCAATCCTAGAATCCTGCTGGTTGATGAGCCTTCGTTGGGGCTGGCGCCGGTGATCGTGCAGGAAATGTTCGCAACCCTCGCCAAATTAAAGGCCGAAGGCCGCACCATTGTTCTGGTGGAGCAAAATACGCAGGGTGCCGTGAAAGTCGCCGACCATGTTTACCTGATGCAAGGCGGAAAAGTGGTCCTGTCACAGGCAGCGGCGGACGTGAGTATGGACGAACTTCACCAGCATTATTTCGCCAGATAAATTCGCAGAAAAACGACCATGACCCCCATCCTCGTATTCGATATCGAAACCATTCCCGATGTTGGCGGTCTTCGCAAGCTATATGACATCGACGCGGCCATGAGCGACGACGCGGTCGCGGAGCTGGCCTTTCAGCGTCGCCGCCAGGCGACTGGTAGTGATTTCCTGCAGCACCATCTGCATCGCGTCGCGGCAATTTCATGTGTGCTGCGTACGGACGAAGGCCTGCGAGTCTGGTCGATCGGTAAGATCGACGACGACGAGCCGACCATCATCCAGCGCTTTTTTGATGGACTTGAGCGCTACACGCCGCAACTGGTTTCCTGGAATGGGGGAGGTTTCGATCTGCCGGTGCTCAATTATCGTTCGCTGATTCACGGCCTCGCTGCACCGAAATTTTGGGACATGGGCGAGGATGATCGCGATTTTAAATGGAACAATTACATCAGCCGTTATCACATGCGCCATCTCGATTTGATGGACCTGCTGGCAATGTACCAGCCACGCGCCAGCGCCGCGCTGGACCAGATGGCGCAACTCTGCGGCTTCCCGGGCAAGCTTGGCATGGATGGCTCGCAGGTGTGGGGCGCGTACCAGCGCGGAGAATTAAAAAATATCCGCGACTACTGCGAGACAGACGTAATGAATACCTATCTCGTTTTTTTGCGTTTTCAGTTGATGCGCGGGAGCTTGAATAAAGATTCGTACGAAAATGAAGTGAAGGTGGCGAGGGAATTTTTGAAGACCAACGCGGGTGCTGCACATTGGAAGGCGTTTGCGGATGCGTGGATGCCATAACAAAGTAAGAGTAGAACAATGGGGTGGACTCCTCCCACCCTAATCGGCATCGAAGTGCCAGACCGGGAAGATTCACAAACCAGTCGATAGAGAAAAGAGGAGTCCATCCCATGGTTCTATACAGTAGGTTTTTAGAAGTTCCCAGTACATTCGTGCGCGCAGTGCGCACCCTACGCACTGGCTATCGTCGGTGAGAATTTTGCCGCGAGTTTCTTCACCGTATTGACGCCACGAAACGTCACCCGCGCTTTCAAAACGCGCTCGAATTTCGCATTCGAAAACGTCGATTCGCTCTGTTTGTTGAGACACAACCAATAGACTTCACGACCGTGCACGTGAAAATCGTCGATGTCGGTTTTCATGCGCACCAGGGCTTCGCATTGCTCGCTTGTGAGCGGTTTTTCCAGAAAACCCACGCAGAGCGCGCCAGCCGATTTCATCGCGTTGGCGTCAAATGGCCGGTAACGCGATACCGCATGGACTTCGACGAGTGTTCTGATGAAGGTTGCGACTTCATAGCCGAGCGAAGCATGCAAATGGTTCTCGATCCTGGCTTGCAGCGATTCCAGCTTCGCGCGTGACGCAAAGATCACATTGCCACTGGCAATGAAGGTTTCAACATTGGAAAGTCCGAGCGCTTCAAAGTACGCGCGCAGCATTTCCATCTTTACAACGTGGCCCCCAACATTGATTGCGCGCAGGAACGCAACGTACTTCATTGCGCAATGCGCATCAGGACAAAAGCTCGTATGCTCCACCGCGCTTCAACGCGCGCTGGTAAGCGGGACGTGCGTGGATGCGTTTCAGAAATTCCATCAGCCTGGGGTGGCTCGCATTCAAACCACCACGTGAAGCAGCCGCCTCCAGCGGAAAACTCATCTGGACATCGGCGGCGCTGAACTCTGGCCCCGCAAACCAGCCGGTTTTGGCGATTTCGGTTTCCACATAGTTCAATTGTTGCGCGAGCTCCGGGTTGATGAAAGTATTTTTGACCGTGGCTGATATTTTTTTTGCGATCGGACGTATGAAAAAAGGCATCGGTCCGGTTTCGATTCGATTGAACACCAGCTTCATCACCAGCGGTGGCATTGCGGTACCTTCGGCGAAATGCAGCCAGTATGTGTAGCGCAGCCGATCCGCTGTGCCGACGGCCGGGACCAACCGACCCTTGCCGTGGCGTTCAATCAGATATTCTATAATCGCACCCGATTCGGCGACTGTCACGTCACCCTCGGTAATCACCGGCGATTTGCCCAGTGGATGCACAGTACGCAACGACGCTGGCGCGCGCATGGTCGTTTTATCCCGTTCGTAGCGCTTGATTTCGTACTCAAGGCCCAGTTCTTCCATCAGCCAGAGAATGCGTTGCGAACGCGAATTGTTTAAGTGGTGGACGGTAAGCATTTTTTATCGTTGTGTAGCGTCGTCGCAAAGACGACGCTACCTTACTTCAGGGGCATAACCAATAGAGGAGAAAGCGCCACCGTGAGTTGCTGGCAGCGCCGGCGTGCACAAATTATTGGCGCTTGCGTTCTTCTTTCTTTACTTTCTTGGCTTCCTTTTTTTCCTTCGGCGTTTTCGCGGGCTCTTTCTTCACCGATTTCTTCGTGTCTTTGCTTTTGCTCATGGTGGATGCTCCGTTTGGGAAAGGTTAATGGAGATTGGATTCTGCACGGTCAGTTGCTGCCTGTTCACTATAACTCGGCAGAGCGAAAAGGTGTAGGGCTGCGTGCTACACTCAATGCAACATTTTTTCACTGAATAAACATGTCCGGAAGCACGTTAGGCAAGCTATTCACAGTCACCAATTTTGGTGAATCCCATGGCCCGGCAATCGGCTGCGTGATCGATGGCTGCCCGCCAGGAATGACGTTGTCGGTGGGTGATATTCAGCCCGACCTCGATCGCAGGAAGCCAGGTACCTCGCGCCACGTCACGCAGCGCCGCGAAGAAGACCGGGTCGAAATATTATCGGGTGTGTTTGACGGCAGCACAACCGGCACGCCGATCGCGCTACTGATTCACAACGAAGATCAGCGCAGCAAGGATTACGGCAATATCGCCGAGAGCTTCCGGCCCGGCCATGCCGATTACACCTATTTGCAGAAGTATGGCATTCGCGACCATCGGGGGGGAGGCCGCTCCTCTGCACGCCTGACGGCACCGACCGTCGCGGCGGGTGCGGTGGCGAGAAAATGGCTGAATGAAAAATTTGGTGTGGTGATACGTGGTTATCTCTCGCAACTGGGGGAGAACAAAATTCCGTTTGAATCCTGGGACGCGGTACACGCGAATCCGTTTTTTGCCGCCAATAACAGCATGATAGCGGCGCTCGAAACCTACATGGATCGTTTGCGTAAATCGGGCGAAAGTTGTGGCGCGCGCATCAACGTGGTGGCGAGCGGTGTACCGGTTGGCTGGGGAGATCCCATTTATGACCGCCTCGACGCATTGATTGCGCACGCGATGATGGGCATCAATGCAGTGAAGGGGGTGGAGATCGGTGCCGGATTTCACGCTATCGAGCAAAAAGGCACTGAGCACTCGGACGAAATGGCACCAAATGGTTTTCTTTCCAACAATGCGGGCGGGGTGCTCGGCGGAATTTCAACTGGCCAGGACGTCACCGTATCGATTGCAATCAAACCAACGTCCTCGATCCGGCTTGATCGTCACACCATCGACAAAGCGGGTAATCCGGTCGTGATCAATACGCACGGCCGGCACGACCCATGTGTGGGAATCCGCGCGACGCCGATTGCAGAGGCGATGCTGGCCTTGGTGCTGATTGATCGGGCGTTGGTGCATCGGGCGCAAAACGGAGATGTGGTTACCTCTACGCCGCGTGTTCCGGCTCAGGCGGGCGTCAATGCCCGGCAAGAGAAGACCGGCAGGAATACGGAAGATCCTGAACCCTGGGAAGCATAGTTTAGCGATCAGGCACGGGAAAAATGGCCGCTTGATTTACTGGGAAACGATATCGCGTTTCATCGGTGCCAGTATCCGCAGCAGTTCGTTTTTTGCGCCATCCGAGACTTGCGACTCATTCAGCGCGTTGCGCAACGTTTCCACAAACCCATAAAATTCTGCTTCGGTGAGATTCATGCCCTGATGGACCAATTTCATGGAGTCGCCTGTGTAAGTGCACGGGCCGCCGGTGAGAGAGCATATTTGTTCGGCAACTTTCTGTTTCAGTTTTTTCAAATCAACTTTATCGAAAGTACGTTTGCTCTGTGGATCCATCGCGGAAAGATCAACCGTCCGGTTTACAAATTGCGCGACACCTTTTTCACCGCCGAGGCGCTCGTACAATGTGTCCGCCAACGCGATCGGTGAAATAGTGATAGTACAGATGGCGATCAAGCCAATGTAGCTGTTGATTGAAAACATGGAACGGGGTCTCGTGGTTTACGTCAATCAATACAAGAGGGAAATTTGTTGTGACACGTGTTTCGCTGGTCAATATTACGTCAGCAAAGATTATCACGGCATCATGCGTTAGCGATAGGCAAACAAATAATTGCAACGCCAGTACGTTCCTTAAAATTCATTGGCTCGTGTTGCTATACTTTTGCCTCTTTGGATTGTTGTCTGTATTGCACATGCCCAGAATTGCAAAATTAATATCGTTTTACCTGACCCGCGTCGTCGTTGCGACCTTCCTGTGTCTCAACATGATTGGCGCTGCCATTGCAGGTGATCGACTATTGGCAACCGGTGGCGTGAGCCAGATTGAGGGCGCGGCGGGCGGTGGACTGGTGCCGTGGGCAGTGATCGCCGGCTACGGTACGCGCGACCAGGTTGGCGTCACTGCGTTTCATACCAACCTGGGCATTGACGACTTTGGTCTGAAGAGTACCGGCATCGCGGTGGGGGTGCGGGATCGCGTTGAAATCTCACTGACGCGTCAGTTATTCAGTTTGGGAACGACGGTGCCTGGCAAATCAATTCGGCAGGATGTCGTTGGCGCCAAATTAAAAATTTCAGGTGACGCCGTATTTGACCAGGATAGCTGGATGCCGCAAATTGCCATCGGGCTTCAACACAAGCGCAATCGCGACATGGCGGTGCCAACCGCGCTAGGCGCACGGCATGCAAGCGGCACCGACTACTACGTGTCAGCTACCAAGCTTTACCTGGCCGGATTAGCGGGACGAAATGTGTTACTGAACGGCACATTGCGTGCAACCAAAGCCAA
>JBKJMK010000428.1:0-27750 GCA_046596005.1 Usitatibacteraceae bacterium
GCCTGCCGGCGATGCCCCGACGCCGGTTCCGGCGTGGTGGGGGCGGGTGTCACCTTGACACTCGGCTCGTAGGGCTTGCTGAAATCAAAATGGGGAAGATTATGCGCTGGCGTACGCGGCGATTGAGGCGAATGCGATGACGATGACGCGGACACTTTGGTGTGGTGTTGACGCGGCGTTGGCCGGTTACTTTCTCTCTCCTCGCGCGGCGGACGCCGTACCCCACGCTCGCGCTCACTGGCACGCTCGTTGCCACGTTCCGATACACGCTCGGCCGCGCGCCCACGTGAGCCTTCGCCGTCACGACTGCCACCTTCCAGTGCGGGAGTGGCAAGGCGTGGGATCTCGCGTTTGAGCAGCTTCTCAACTCTCGCCAGAAATTCCATTTCCTCGGGGCTGACCAGTGATATCGCCTCGCCGGGCGTGCCGGCGCGCCCGGTACGACCGATGCGGTGGACGTAGTCTTCCGGTGTGTGCGGCAATTCATAATTGATGACGAAGGGCAGAGAATCGATGTCGAGGCCGCGCGCGGCAATATCGGTCGCAACGAGGATCGCCGACTTGCCCTGCTTGAACTCGTCCAGCGCCTGGGTACGCTCCGACTGGCTGCGGTCGCTGTGAATCGCCACGGCGGGCAGCCCGTCTTTTTGCAGCTGACGGGCGACGCGGTCGGCGTCCCGCTTCATGCGCGTAAAAAT
The DNA here is from genome assembly GCA_046596005.1 of Usitatibacteraceae bacterium. Classification (GTDB taxonomy): domain Bacteria; phylum Pseudomonadota; class Gammaproteobacteria; order Burkholderiales; family Usitatibacteraceae; genus UKL13-2. The sequence goes on from JBKJMK010000428.1 coordinate 699, forward strand.
CAACACCTGTTTCATTTCGCGCGAACGAATCAGGTGCGCCAGCAGCGCGGCTTTCTTCGGCCCGGCGACTTCAAATACCTGATGGGTGACTAATTCCGCCGGAGCATTGCGACGCGCGACTTCAATCATGGTGGGGTTACGCATGAATTGCTCGGCGAGCCGCTTGATCTCATTGGAGAAAGTGGCTGAAAACAGCAGGTTTTGCCGAATCGGCGGCAACACCGCGAGGATGCGCTCGATATCGGGCATGAAGCCCATGTCAAGCATGCGATCCGCCTCATCAAGCACCAGGATACTGACCTGAGAGAGATTGATACTTTTTTGCTGAAGATGATCGAGCAGACGGCCAGGGGTTGCGACCACAATTTCAACTCCCGTGTGTAGCGCCTTGATCTGTGGCTTTATGTCAATGCCGCCGTAAACGACTGCTGCCCGCAGCGGTAAATATTTGCTGTAGGTGCGTACCGATTCTTCTACCTGGGCAGCAAGTTCACGCGTTGGCACCAGCACGAGTGCACGCACCGGGTGTCGGGCGGGCGAAGAGCTACTGCTGGCATGTGGCGCAAGTAGCTGGAGTAGCGGTAATGTAAATCCGGCTGTCTTGCCGGTGCCGGTCTGTGCGCAACCCATGATATCGCGACCCTCGAGGATCGCCGGGATGGCTTTGGCCTGGATGGGGGTAGGCTCGGTGTAGCCTTGGGCCTCGACGGCGCGGAGTAATTCGGGGATGAGGTTAAGTGCAGCGAAGGACATTCAAACAGCCTTACTAATTATGCCCTTTGAGGATTTGCAATGGCGCAGTTGAAAAGTGCGGCTGGCGACAGCGGTAGCCGAAAGAGCGGAAACGGACTACACGGAATGAGTGTAGCCCGTATTGTACCGGCACCGGCCGCAGCAAGCGAGCGGAAGCTATTCTTTGCAGACCACGCCGGGGATTGAGGACAAACCCGGCCCGGCGCATAATTACGCCACGCGCGGCGCATTCTTTGAATTCGCCGCTGCTGCGAGTGAACCACCTGACACCAAAAAATCGGTCCCCGCGCAAGGCGCTAATCTGTTTGAAGATACATCCATGACTCTGACAGCATCACTTACGTTGTGCCAGTATTGCGAGCACGCCAATCCTGCGGACGCGAAGTTCTGCACCGGTTGCGGTGCGCCATTACATTTGATCCCCTGCCCGCAATGCGGTGCCGTGAACCAGAAAACGTCCAAGACATGCTATCAATGTCACGGTGAATTGCGCGAGAGCACAGAGATATTGCTCGCCAGTGCGCCTGCAACAGCGTCAGAGGAGGCTGCCGGCAATGCGGACTCGACGGCGATGCTCGCCTCCCCCTACGCGTCACCGCCGCCCACCCCCCAGCGACAGCCGCTCTTCGTCGTTGCCATCATCTTTGTGGCCTTCGCGGCCGCCGCCTATTTTGCCTACCAGCAGCGCAGTCCGGTCGATGTACAAAAAACCACGGAAACGGCGACCCGTCCCGAGAATCCCCCGACTTCGTCTAAAACGACCGAACCTTCCGCCACAAACGCCAGTGTCGGCATCATCAACACGGCACCACCGGCAATGAAGCCTGCTGCGGCGCCAACACCAGTGCCCGAAGTTCTCGTTGAGAAGCCAGCGTCTTTACCCTCTGTTGAGCCTGGCGAAGCGGGCAGCCAATTACAACGGCAATCAACGGGCACGCCACGAAACAGAACCAGTCGGCGCAACACACCGACTGAGACTGTGATTTCCGCAGAATCATCGGCGACAGCAAACGGCGCGCGAACAGTGCCCTCCGCTGCAAGTGGCATCGAAAAACCGTCGCCGCGGACCGGCCCCTGCACCGAGGCAATTGCTGCGCTGGGATTGTGTACATCTGGACCAACCAAAGGGAACCCATAACATGACAATGCAGATAAAAAGTGCTCGCATCTACCTACTCGCATCCGGACTTACCCGGTTGTGTGTGTCGATAACACTCTTGCTTTCCAGTGCTATTGCTGCCGCAGCAGCCGAGTACAAGATCGCAACCGCATCGGAGAAAGGCACCTATTTCGCCATTGGCGTCGATCTCGCCAAGTTCGTCACGCCAGACGCAGATATCGCGCTGGAGGTGCTGCCCACTTCAGGATCAGCCGCGAACGTCAAGCTTCTGCGTTACGAACCCGGTGTTAAATTCGCTGTGGTCCAGGCGGACGTCTATCAGGCGTTTCTGGATCGAGCAGGTACTGGTAACACCGAGGCCGCCGCAATCATCCGCCCACTGCGCGTGATCCTGCCGCTTTACAACACCGAAATTCACTACATCGTCCGCGCCGATTCGGAAATGAATTACCTCCACGACATCAAAAACGCAAAGATCAATGGCGGACTGGTGGGAAGCGGTGCGGCGCTGATCACACATACGCTATACCGGATGATGTTTAACGGGCCAATGCCGGAAGCGAACGGGAGTTTTCTTTCCAACGAAGAAGCGCTGGTCAAGCTGATTTCGGACAAGTCAGTCGATGTTGTTGTTGTTGCGGCGGGGCAGCCAGCGCCGTTGATTGCCAACATGAAACCCGAGGCACAGAAGTTCATCAAGCTGCTGAAATTTGACCCCAATCATCCTTCAAGCAAACTGCCCCTGACTGTTTACTCTTCAGCCACCGTCACCACGAGCAGTTATCCAAATTTATTGACGAACAATTTCACCACCATTGCGGTAGGTGCATTTCTGGTGACTTACGACTACAGCCTCAAGGGCACCATCGACCACATGGCGCAATTTGGGCGCTCGCTATGCAAGAATTTTTCGACCTTGCAGGCACAGGGGCATCCCAAATGGCGCGAAGTTGACCTGGCGCTGCCTGCGCTTGGCCCGGGTTGGACATATTACCCACCTACATCGCGTGAGATTCGCGCGTGCCTCAGCAAGAAAGCCAGGGCATCGGTAGCACCAGTGAGCAAATGTTCTGCCGAGGAACGCATCCTGGGCTTTTGCAAGTAGCCGGCCAGTAAACGAGCCTGTCCGGATTGCGCTCCCCATCCGGGCCTGCTTACGGGTATGGTCGTGCGACCCCTGACCATCAGGCACTGTGCGTGTCATGGCGTCAATTGTCAACAATTGTCATGCGCCGCATATTTGTGCGCCAGTTCACAGCGTTCACATTTGCGATGGAACATCATGAATTCATCGATCAACAAGCAGAACTGCAATCAAAGAAACCAAAAACGACATGCAAAAAAACTAGGCGCACTCCTAGGATCTCTGGCTTGGGACACATGTCGCCCGAGAGGAAAGTCGAAACGAACCGAAGTGGGCATCGTCCCACTCCTCGATGCCAGAAATGAGAAAGGGCGCCAATTTGGTGCCCTTCTTTTTTGCCCCAGCCATTCAGCGGAGTACAGCGTTTGTGCGCTACTGATGAGGCACCGGAAACGACGTTGTAGGTAAATGGCATTGGCAACCCCGTAATTGGGGTGCGACTTAAGCCACAAACGTCGCGCCACCGGCAACCGATTCAGCATTTCGATAGATTGCGCCATTTTTGGTCGCCATGAATTTATCGAAGGGGATTTCTTCCTGCTTGATAAAACCCTGCGCCGGCAGAGCACCTTCGGCAACCATTTCGACGACCGCGCAAATGCTCGCCGCGGTTGTCCACGAGATCGCGCGCCAGCTTGCGCCGTCGAGTTGCATGGCCGGATAGGCACGCACGAATTCTTCGCGTGAAAGTCGCCCGTCCTTCTGGCCTTCCACGGCAGCGTGAACGAACACCACGTCTTCAGCGACAGCGGGCAGCGCATTTCTCAACAGCTTATTCGCCAGAGCACGGTCATCGCGCAGATAAAGTTCATTCAACAAAAATCGCATCAACTCGCAGTGGCCCGGATAGCGCATCGTTTTGTAATTGAGCTCCTGCACGCGGCCCAGGTAGGTTTCACACATGGTGCCCAAACCACCTGATGTCGTGAAGGATTCCAGTTCCAGGCCGTGGACGAGGATCATCTCGAGCCCCTCGAGCGCAGGCACCATTTGCGTTTGCCCGTTACGGATGACTTCGCAATCATTGATGTATTCGTTGATCACACCCTCTGGCGACCAATTGAGCGCATAGCCAAGCTTGCCGCGTGGATGCTGCGGTAGCGCACCCACACGTAACTCGATCGAGCGCAACGAATCGAAACGCCTGGCGAGATCCGCGCCGACAATGCCGATGAATCCCGGCGCCAGACCACACTGCGGTGCCATTACGCCTTTGGCAGTGAACGACATTTCCATGATCGCCTTGGTGGTGGCAACGTCTTCGGTCAAATCAAAATAATGCATTGCCGCGTCGTGGGCGATGCGCGCGATGCCCACATTCAGATGAAACGGCAGACAGGAAATCACCGCGTCGTAGCCTTCAAGCGCCGTTTTGAGCGTGGCAAAATCGGCAACGTCCTGGACACGCACCTCAAACGGTAAATTCGCCGGGGGATTTGCATCGACACCCATCACGCTGAACCCCGAGCGAACAAGCAACGTCCCGACGAGGCTGCCGACTTTGCCCAACCCTAAAACAGCAACACGTCGCAGTTTGGTAACCATCATTTTCCTTCAAAGGATTTAAGTATCGTAGAAATCGCATTGTCGTTTCGAGGCAAGCGAGAAATGTCCATTTCGCATCCGGCGCACTGACAGTTATGCTGGGCCAACGCCGAACTGAAAGTGATCGTAGCTCACCGTCCTGTCAAGCCCATCGAGCGGCTAATCACTTCCTTCATGATCTCGTTGGTGCCTCCGTAGATGCGCTGCACTCGCGCATCCGCGTACGCGCGCGCGATCGGGTACTCCCACATATAGCCGTAGCCGCCGTGCAGTTGCACGCATTCGTCGATCACTTTGCACTGCAGATCAGTGGTCCAGTATTTGGCCATTGATGCGCTGGCGGTATCGAGTTTGTCGACCATCAGCAGCTCGGTACATTTATCCAGAAACACCTGGGCGATCTGCACCTCGGTTTGCATCTCGGCGAGTTTGAAGCGGGTATTCTGGTAGTTGCCGACAGGCTGACCGAAGACCTTGCGTTCTTTCACATAGGCGCTTGTCCAATCAATGGCGGCTTGCGCGCTGGAGACGGCGGTAATCGCAATCTGTAGCCGCTCCCAGGGGAGTTGTTCCATCAGGCAAATGAAGCCGCGATTTTCAAATGCCTCGCCGCCGAGCAAATTTTCCAGGGGCACGTTGACATCGTTGAAGAAAAGCTCGGCCGTGTCTTGTGCTTTCAAGCCAATTTTTTTCAAACGCTTGCCGGTCTCGAAGCCCGCCATGCCACGCTCCACCAGAAACAGACTGGTGCCCTTGCCACCCGCTGCCGGGTTGGTCTTGGCCACCACGATCACCAAATCCGCGTGCCAGCCATTCGTAATGAACGTTTTGGAGCCGTTCAGCACATAGTGGTCACCCTCGCGAATGGCCTTCGTTTTCACGCCTTGTAAATCAGAGCCCGCTGCCGGTTCGCTCATCGCGATCGCGCTCACCAGTTCGCCACTGGCAAGTTTGGGCAGGAATTTCTGCTTCTGCGCCACGGTGCCGTAATGCAGCAGATAAGGTGCGACGATCTCCGAGTGCAGGCTGTAACCGATGCCGCTGAAACCCGAGCGCCCCAGCTCCTCCATTTCAATCACGGAAAATAATTTGTCCGCACCCGCACCGCCGTACTCCTCCGGCATTGATGTGCACAGAAAACCGTTTTCTCCGGCTTTGTTCCATACCGCACGGTCAACGTAGCCCTGCTCTTCCCAGTCCGCATGGAAGGGCGCGACTTCCTTATCCAGGAAACGGCGAAAGCTGTCGCGAAACGATTCGTGGTCCGAATTAAAGAGCGTGCGATCAATCATGGCGGGAATTCCTGGGATGGTGAAGATTTAAGGGATGAATGATAGTGCGAAATTGTCACAGCGCGTTTAACTGTCGTCGAGTTTCAAAACAGCGTTTCTGTCCGCTGATGGGATCGGTAAAACTGATGTGTTCCGCCAATAACTGCAGGGGTTTGCTGTAGTCGGCGCTCTCGATCTGTTGCTTGCTTAAATAATTCGGGTAGATCTGATCATTCAAAATGGGAATGCCCAACGCTGCCATATGCACGCGTAACTGATGCTTCTTGCCGCTCGCAGGCGTTAGGCGATAGCGGGCCAACTGTCCCTTGCATTCGAGTATTTCGATAGCCGTTTCCGCATTGGGGTCACCATTGGTTTCCCGCATGCGCATGAAATGATCGGCCTCGACCAGCCTGCTGCGAACCGTCATGGGAAATTTTAAGTCGGGTCGGAAATCCGCGATGGCCTGATAACGCTTCATGACGGCCTTTTGCGAAAAAAGATGCTGATACTTCCCGCGCGTTGACGGTTGAATCGTGAACAGGACAAGGCCCGCAGTTTCGCGGTCGATACGGTGCATCGGTGCCAGGGTATCGATGCCGAGCTTTCGCTTCAGACGCACCAGCACGGTCTCCTGCAAATAACGCCCTCCCGGCGTGACCGGCAAAAAATGCGGCTTGTCGACGGCAATCAGATAGTCGTCCTGAAACAGCACAACTTCCTCAAACGGAATTCGTACTTCCGCCGGAATGCTCCGGTAGTAATAGAATTTTTGATGCGGCTCATATTGAAGCGCGGGCGAAATGCACATGCCCTGTTCATCAACAATGTCGCCGCGAAGCATGCGCGCAGCAATTTCCTCGCGCGCAAGGGATGGGAAGCGATCAGCAAGAAAATCAATTACCTTGCGCCACGGGCCTACGGGTAACACGATACAACTCGGCCCTACACCCTCCCTCGTTGGCAACACAAGGTTAGCTTGCGGCATCAAGCTCTTTGGCACGTCGCAAACGCCATTCACCGTCCGGCTCACCGCCATAAACGTCTTCGAGCGTCGTGCCGGTTTCGTGCAATCTGGTATCGAGCGCGATGCGGTTATCGAATACAAAGCACTCGCCTTCGAAATCTGTTTCTGCATCGGGCATTTGCTGAAAATAGTTGAGGATGCCGCCCTCGAGCTGGAACACGGGAATATTCAACTCCTTCATCCACGCGCTGGTTTTTTCACAGCGAATGCCACCTGTGCAATACATCGCAACGCGCTTGCCGTCGGTTTTCCACTGCAGCGCATGCTCTGCAACGTATTTCGGAAAATCACGGAAGTTGGTGACGTGGGGGTCGATGGCATTTTTAAAGCGGCCGAGGCGAAACTCAAAACTATTGCGATTGTCGAGTAACACAACATCGGCTTCGGTAATGAGCTTTCGCCATTCTGCGGGGCTGACATTGGTGCCAGTATCGGTTGCATCAACACCGGCAATGCCGAGTGGAACGATCTCCGGTTTTTTATAAACTTTCATCTTGCCAAACGGTGCCGTTTTGCAAGCGCTGCGCTTGAACACGATGCCCGCAAACCTGGCCGCGAAATACGGATCTTCCACCAGCGCGTGCTGGAAGACATCGAGATCGGCAGCTGTTCCGGCCAGCATGCCATTGATACCCTCACTCGCGACCAAAATACTTCCGAGCAGCTTCCCGGTCAGCAGACGTAAATGCGTCACGACGCCATCGGGATCGTCCAGCGCTACAAATTTATAAAAGGCGATGTGAACAATCGCGTGCTTCGGCGATAGGTCCGCGGTGGCTGAAAGGGACGTCGTCATGGGCGCTATTTTCTCACGAAGTGCCAAGTCTGCGACGCGTGTCAGACGTGCTGCACGAAACGACATCGCACGCGCCGAGAATACTACTCGCCCGCCTTGATCTTATTATCTTTAACCACCTTCGCCCAGCGGGTAATTTCAGATTGCACAAAACTTTGCAGCACTTCCGGTTTGCTGCCAACGATCTCCATACCCTGTGCGGAAAGTTTCTCAGCGACTTCGGGTGTCTTCAGTGCTTTCACCAGCTCTTCGTTCATTCGCGCGATGATTGCAGGTGGCGTGCCGGCAGGTGCCACGACGCCCCACCATGCCACTGATTCAAATCCGGGCACGCCCTGTTCCGCGACAGTCGGCACGTCAGGCAATCTGGGGGAGCGCCTGGCGGATGTCACGGCCAGCGGCACCAGCATTTTCGCGTCGATTTGCGGCTTGGCCAGGAAGATCGTGCCGATCATCAGTGGTACATGTCCGGCGATGGCGTCCTGCACCAGCGGACCACCACCTTTGTATGGAATGTGATTGAACGCAGTCCCGGCGAGGCCGGCGATCTGCATCATCGCCAGGTGCCCGAGACTGCCGGAGCCGATGGAGCCAAACGACGCTGCATCAGCTTTGGCCTTGCCGGCGGCGATCACGTCCTTGAAGTCCTTGAACACGGCGCCGGGATGCCTGGCAATGACCATCGCTGAAGTGCCGATCATCATCACCGGCGCCAGGTCCTTCAATGTATCAAAAGGCAAGTTGGGGATCAGCGTGGGATTAACGGCGTGGGTATCAAATACGACCGCAAAAGTATAGCCGTCGGGTATCGATTTGGCAGCGGCCAAGGTGCCGATCGAACCCGACGCCCCGCCTTTATTGTCGACGATGAATTGCTGACCAAGCTGCTTGGTGAGCTGGAACGAGATGATGCGCGCCACCGTGTCCACCGACCCACCCGGCGGAAAGACGGCAATGATTTTTACCGGCTTGGTGGGCCAGGTCTGCGCATTCGCTGCCATCGCGATGACCGACATCAAACAGACCAGTACAATCCGTAACCTTGTCATCATGTTCAACTCCTCGTAATGTTGTTGCGGCCATGCTAGCAGCCTGTCACGCCCTGTTGCAAATACAACTGCTCCACTTGCCTGCGCGCCCAGGGTGTCCGACGCAGGAATTTCAGACTTGATTTGATGCTGGGGTCATGCGCGAAGCAGCGCACCTTGACCGCGGCCGCCATCGCCTCCCAGCCGATAGTTTCGGATAAGTGCGTGACCATTGCTTCGAGCGTGACGCCTTCGAGTGAACGTGGATTTGCGTGATTGGTCACGGATGTCATTTGATGGGCGCTGAAATAGTGCTCGAACTTTACCTCGTAGGCGACCAGTATGCATGGGCGGCGACAAAACGAATGAACCTCGCCTAACTGAAGCAGACGCTTACAATGATGCTTCTTTATCCCGGGAAACAGTGTCATGACGGAGCCCGTCCGCCTCGCAAAACGCCTTGCTGAAATAATCTCCTGCTCTCGCCGTGAGGCCGAGCTTTACGTCGAAGGTGGCTGGGTCACGGTCGACGGAAAAGTAGTGCAGGAGCCACAGTTCCGTGTCGCGCAACAAGCCATTGCGCTCCATCCTGATGCGACACTTGCCGCCGTTGAACTGGTGACGATTTTGTTTCACCAGCCCGTGGACGACACGAGTATTGACGTCAACGCGCTGCCACCGATAAATCTCGACAACCGCGCTGCGGATGAGGCATCAGGTATTCGTCCGCTCAAGCGGCACTTTTCCAAACTCACCCTGACACTGCCGCTCGAGCCGAACGCCAGCGGGCTTCTGGTATTCACGCAGGATTGGCGAGTGGTGCGCAAACTGGTTGATGAATCCGCCACGGTTGAGCAGGAATACATCGTTGAAGTCGAAGGTAAACTCGGTCCGCACGGACTCAAGCAACTCAGCCACGGCCTAAGTTTTAATGGCCGCGCCCTGCCACCGGCAAAGGTGAGCTGGCAAAGCGAAACCCGCCTGCGCTTTGCCCTCAAGGGTGTGCTACGCGGCCAGATCGCGCATATGTGTCAAATCGTCGGACTCAGGGTGCTATCTATAAAACGCATCCGTATCGGCAAGGTCTCGATGGCCAAATTACCGCCCGGACAGTGGCGGTATCTGCCGCCTGCGGAACGGTTTTGAGGAAGCATTAATTTTCAAATCCGTGAACCCAGAAGCGCCAGTCAACTCACCGCACATTCTTTTTCATCCAGTCGCTCGCGCGTTTTTGCGCGTCATCAATCTGCTCGGCCGTCATCAGGCTTTCTACCAAACGCCGCGACGCCATCGCCTGCCGGTTACCATTTACCTCAGCGATGTTGAACCACTTATGCGCCTCGATATGGTCCTGCTTGATGCCGCGCCCGCTTTCGACCATCGCGCCCAAATTGTATTGCGCGATCGGATCATTCTGCGCCGCCGCTTGCGTATACCAGTAGGCGGCGCGCTTGGCATCGATTGCGACGCCTTGCCCGGTCTCTGCCATGAAGGCGATGTTCGTCTGCGCGCGCGCGTATCCTTGCACGGCTGACTTCTCATACCAGGTCGCCGCCTGCCGGTAATCCTGCGCGACACCGTTGCCTTTGTCGTAGCATTCGGCCAGCTCGAATTGCGCCACCGCATGGCCTTTCAACGCGGCCTTTTGAAAAAACTGCGCAGCACGCCTTGCGTCCTGCGCCACACCGCGGCCACGCGCGAACATGGTGCCAAGATGCGTGGTTGCCTCAGCAAGCTGCTCCCTCGTCATGACGCGTTCGATCATGGCACGCTTGCGTGCCGCGCCCGCCTCAGCGTTTGCACTGGCGAGACTCGACCACACATGCGCGAGCACCAGATCCTGGTCTACGCCGAAACCTCTGGCGAACAAGTCAGAGAGATTATCTTGTGCCAGACCCAGTCGCTGTTCAGCCGCTTCGCGATATAACTGCGCGGCCCGCGGCAGATTTTGGGGAACCCCCTGCCCTTTCTCGTAGCGTACCCCGAGGCTGTTCTGCGCGAGCGCATATCCCTGCGTGGCCGATTGCAGAAACAGCGTCGCGGCCTCCTGGTAGTTTTGCGGTACACCATTTCCTTTCGCATACATGGTGCCCAGGTTGAACTGTGCAGCTGCATCCCCCCGCGCGGCGGCCTTGCGAAGCAGTGTAAGCGCCTGCGTAAAATCTTTGCGGGCGTAGGCTTTCTCGGCATCCTCCAGATCGCCGGCATTGGCTGGAAAACGCGTGAGCGCGCACGCGATCACGATGACAAGCAAAAGCGGGCGAACGATCAACAGGAACATGGTGCGCGTCGTAACCGGGACAATAACGAATTTAAACAACGCTTGCCGCGATGCGCGCGCGCAACTTCTCATCCGGCATGCGGCCCTGCCCCGCGCCCATGTTGTCGCGCAGATGTTCCATACGCGACGTCGCCGGAATCGCACAAGTGACTGCCGGATGCGAGATCACAAATTTAAGCAGCAGTTGTGCCCAACTGGTACAGCCGATCTCCGCGGCGAAGGCGGGTAACGGTGTGCTGCGCAAGCGCCGCAGCAGTTCGCCACCTGCAAATGGCCGATTGACGATCACGGCGATGCCGCGTTCGCGCGCCAGCGGCAGGAGGCGCTGCTCTGCTTCGCGCTCGCCCACAGAGTAATTGATTTGCAGGAAATCAACCGGATGGGTACTGATGACGTTCGCCACGGCTTCAAACGCGCTGGACGTGTAATGCGTCACACCGGTATAGCGCACGCGGCCTTCAAGTTTCCAATCGTCGAGCGTGGCCAAATGTCTGTCTACATCGAGCAGATTATGCACTTGCAATAGATCGATCGGTCGCGCCTTGAGCTTCTGCATCGATGCCTCTGCCTGCGCGATGCCCGCCGCTTTTCCCGACGTCCATATTTTGGTGGCAATAAAACATTTGTCGCGCAACCCCACTTTCGCAATCAAATCGCCTGCCACTTCTTCGGAACGTCCATACATGGGTGAGGAGTCAATTAACTTGCCGCCGAGTGCGACAAACTCGCGCAACACATTTTCCAATGGCGCGCGCGCCGCAGCGTCGGCGCCGACATCGAAGGTCTGCCAGGTGCCAAGGCCCAGGACCGGAAGCATCTCTCCGGAGGATGGTATTTTCCGCTGTGCCATGAATTGACTGTTGCTTGCCTTGGCTGGCTGCGCACGGCCTGGCAGCTGCGTCATTCCCGCCACGGTAGCCAACACGCGCAATGCGTTTCGCCGGTTCATCTGTCCCCCTTCATTTCTTGCAAGCGATCGACGCTTGTCGCCGAATCAAGGTGTAGCGTGTGGTCGCACCGTCCAATTCGGCTAACGTAAAGGCACCATCACTTTCAGCCGCGATGGGATTTATGTCCGGCGGCCAAACCGCGCCACTGTCATAAGCCCACACCAGCGAACGTCCCGCAACGTTCCATGCGCCACTGATGTCTTCGGCATTGGCGGGCGCGTTTTGAATGGGTTCGGCGACGAACTTTCCATCGACGTCGAGCGTGACCTGATAGACCATGCCCCCGCGTGCAGAAGACCACACACCTGCATATCGGCAACGCGCGGGAGGCAAAGCCGATGCGGCAACCGTTTTGCCTGCGATGCAGGCTACGTATTTATCCACCGAGGTCAATGGCGATGACGCCCGTTCCCCGGATGCGGTCTGTTCGAGACAATTCACAGTGCGCTCCACCTGTTTGCCAAACATCACTTTGTACATGATCGCAAAAATAATCAGCAGCGCCACGCTCCAGCCGATTGCACGCAGTATCCATGTTGTTGGGGATTGGAATTTGTGATTCAGGGGCATGTGGGTGCTCAATGATCGAGTTTATATCTCGATGTTCGTTTTTGATTAGCGAATAGTATCTCGAAGGGAACTTCTAATAACCGTTGCGAGCGGGCGAAATTCATGCCGGGGAGCGGACACGTACCCGGTATACGGTGAGCACCGCAGGCAGGAAGTTCGCCCGCGCAGTAGGTTTTTACAAGTTCCTGAAGCAAGGTCCCCGCCAGGTGCGGAGCCTGGCGCATTTTCAGGCTGGGAGGCGCGTGGACGCTGGAGTTTCTCTTGTTTACTTTGCGCGTATTTCCATTTCCGCAAGGCGTAACGTGTGTTCTAGGCCAGCGATTTTCAGTACGTCAGGAGGCCAATGCGGCAAAGGTCAATCGCTGCCGCGTGCATCATCCATGGTGATGTCTACCATCAACTCGTTAGCCAGACTCTCAAGTCCACTGCGAAGCTCATCTGTATCCAGCGATAGCGGCACCAGTAGCCGCGCATTCATCTGAAACATCTGTTCGCCTGACCACGCCCCGCTGACGACTTCGGTCTGCAATTTTTCGATGCTGATGCCACGCCGCGCAAGCTGGCTGGAAATGCTGTGGATGATCCCCGGCCGATCATTGCCCACCAGATCAAGTTTCAGGTGGCGGACCACACCCGCATTTTTGCCGTCATTACCCTTGGCGACAGAGATGCGCATACCGGGCGATTCCAACGCCAGTAACGCCGCCATTAGCGCGTCACACTGCTGTTCCGGAACCTGCAACTGTACGATGCCTGCAAATTGCCCGGCGAAATTGGCCATCAGGCTATCCGTCCAGTTCGCGCCAAACTCGACCGCTTTATCCGAAACTGCGCTAACAATGCCGGGGCGATCCGGTCCGATAACGGTGATGACGAGCGAGGTCAGCATGGCGATTTGTCCTGGTAGCGGGGTGGTTTGTTACTCAATTTTAACCTCACTTACTATCGCCTTTCTTGTTCATCACCGATGTAGTCCGCTGGCATTGTGCGGCTTTAGCATATTGATGAAATTCCAGGCGGCTTGCGGCTTGCGATGCGCAATGTTGGCTTCTGTGATGCCGGTCGCTGACGCATGCGCGTTTCCCGCATCTCACGCCTTTTTCAACCAGGAAAAAGCGCCCCCTTTGTGCTATGGTCGGCGTTTTCTGTCCTGGATTTTTGCCATGATAAATCGTGTTCTCCTGTTGCCGATATTGCTGGTTTGCGCTGCCATTGATCTGCAGGCCGCACCAACGGCGGTTGCAGATCTTCCCGCACGCCTGGCGGCACCCACGGACACGGCCGTGTTTCGCCGCTTTACGCTCGACAATGGCCTGCGCGTGCTGCTGGTGTCGGATTCGAAATTCAACACGTCTGGCGCGTCGCTCGTTGTCAATACCGGTCAGATCGACGATCCGCGCGACACGCAGGGACTCGCCCATTTTCTCGAACATATGTTGTTCCTGGGAACCGACAAGTATCCGGATGTCACCGACTACGGCAACTTCATTCGCGCAAACGGTGGCGACAACAATGCCTATACGTCATCGGATCACACGAATTATCAATTCCAGATTCGCCATGAGGCCTTCGCGGACGGACTCGACCGCTTTGCACAGTTTTTCATCGCGCCGAAATTCAACCCGGAATTCACTGGCCGCGAGGTCAATGCGGTGCACAACGAAGCCATGCGCCATGTGCAGAACGACTTCCGTCGCTTGATAAGCGTCTCGCGCGAGTTGTACGCACCTGGCAGCGGTGAGAGCAAATTCTCGACCGGAAACAAAGACACCCTGGCCGGTGCCACACCCGCTGTCGTGCGCGCATTCTACGAGGCCCACTACACGGCCGACCGCATGGCGCTGTCGTTGGCGGGCAAGGCGTCGCTGGATGAACTCGAAAAATTGACCCGCAGCCTCTTCTCGGGCATTCCGCGCCGCGCGGTACCCGCCGTGGTGCGCGCACCGACGTTTCTGCCCCGCAAACCCGCGCTGCGCATCGCGTACATTGAACCGGTCAAGGAAGTGCGGCAATTGACGTTTGAATTTGTCGTGCCTGCCACGCGCCCCGATTTCACCGCCAAGCCCGACCGCCTCGTCGCCGATCTCATTGCCTATCCCGGCCCGGGCGGCCTGGTCTCGCTGTTGAAGCGCGATGGACTCATCAACGGACTCAGTGCTTATGTCTGGGAACGCACCGGCGATTACGGCTCGATGATCGTGCAGACGGAACTAACGCCCGCGGGCCAACAGCAGCACCAGCGTGTCATGAGCATGATTTTCAGCTATCTCGAATTTCTCCGTGCCGCACCTTTCCCTGCAGAGTTTTTCAAGGACCGCGCCCGCGTGGCATTGTTGAACGAATCTTACGCGGACCGCGGCGAAGGTTCGGCGCTTGCCACCAAACTTGCGAACCAGGCCCTGTTCTATCCGCTGGAAATTGCCGAGCGTGCAACCGACGTCTGGGGCCAGCCAAACGAAGATGCCTACCGACGTCTGCTGGGTGCACTCACTGCAGACAACGTGCTGGTGTCGCTGATGGCCAAGGGGCTGCCGACTGACAAGAAGGAACGCATCTATGATGTCGCCTATTCTTATCGCGAGGAAACCGGCGCGCCATACACCGCCTTGGTGCAACCACCGAAAGTCGCCGACTTCGCGCTGCCCGGGACGAACCGTTTCATGCCAGCGTCCACCGCGTTGCTCGCTGAACGTCCATTGCCGCTGATCAACGAGCGCGGCATCCAGCTTTACTATGCGGTCGATACCGAGTTCCAGCGGCCGCAGACCACCCTCGTGTTCCGCTTCGTGCCGGTACGCGACATCGCATCGGCAGATTCTGCTGCACTCCTGCAACTCTACGGCCTCTGCCTGTCGGATGCACTCGAATCAGCCGCCGCCGATGCTGAGTTTGCCGGCGTCGAATTTACGCCGGACGTGTCGCTGGAAGGGATCAAGCTGACAGTGTCGGGGTTCGGCGATTCGCCGGCAAGATTCGCCGCACATGTCGCCTCGCAACTCAAGACCTTCTCTATCACTCCCCAGCGTTTCGAGGCCTTGAAAGAGGCTATGTTGCGCGCACAACGCAGCTACGCGCAGACGGAAGCGTACCGATTGGCACGCGACCGTCGCGATGCGTTCACGCGTGAATTCCAATATCTGCCTGATGAACTGGCGAAACGCACCACCAGCGCGACGTGGACGGACGTGCGCGCGTTTGCGAATCGCTTTTTTGCCAAAGGCAAACTCGAGGCGGTTATCCACGGCCATATCACGCCGGAAGAGGCGATTCGCGTGACGCGCAACGTCGCAGCCAGGATGGGCGGCATGGCCGTGTCAGAAATGGCATTGCTACGCCGACGTCATCTCAAATTGTCATCCGCCGAAAATGTGACCGACGCGGGCGAAATTGCCGGCGTCAATTCCGCATTTGTGCGTGACTATCTGTTGCCGGACGACAAGCCGGCTACCCGGGCAGCAGCGTTGGTGCTCGCCAATTTCTTCGGTGAGCCGTTTTACGCTGAACTTCGAACCAGGCAACAACTGGGATACATCGTCGGTGCTTCCGCGACCTCGTCACTGCGCGAGCGGTTCTTCACGTTCGTGGTGCAATCGAGCGCCTATGCACCGGATGAGTTGCGTCGCCGCGCCGAATTATTCATCGCCACATTGCCAGCCACGCTGGCTGCCGTCAGCGATGCCGAGTGGACAACGCTGGTGGCAGGCGCCCGCTCAACATTCGCACAAAAACCGAAAGGTATCAGCGACAAAGCAGACCAGTTCTTTGCTGGTGCCTACTTTTTTGGCGGCGACTGGGAAAGACGCCAGGCGGCACTCGCTGCGCTGGACGCACTGACCAGGGAGCAGGCGGTTGCGCTACTCAAGCGCACCATCGCGCCCGACACCGCGCGGACACGTACAGTGTTATTGAACAGCAAGAATCACACACCCACCGAAAAGATCGTGCCGACCTTTGTCGATCGAAAGGCCTGGAAGGCAACGCGGGAATTCAATTGATCGTGATGGGGTGAAACTCCTGGGGTGGCGTGCAAGGTGGGGGCCCGGACGGTTATCGTTTGATGCTTGCAGCCAGCCCGGCGCCAACCTCATCACACCAAACCAGGCACACGCTGATTCGACTTTAGTCGGGCGAAACCCAACGCCACAATCAATACCCCAACCGCACCACCAACAATAATCCCCCGTGTCCCAATGCTCGCCGTCGCCGCACCGGCAAGCGCCAAGCCAGCCGATTGGCCAATGAAGAAACAGAACGCAAACGCCGAGACCGCAGCACCGCGTCGTTCCGGTGCCATTTGGGTGGCGTTGGTTTGCAGCGTGTTGTGCAACATGTAAAAACCCAGTCCCGCGACAAAGCAGGCCGGGATCGACCACCACCATGCTGGCAGCAATGCGATCGCGAGTAACGAGACGAACATGGCGATGCCACCCCAGAACGCGAGCCCGGTTTCACCGAAGCGCCGCACGAACCGGTGCGAGCTGCTGGCGAAAAGGAAACCGCCAAATCCAAACAGCATCACCACCGTTCCAGCGGCCGAGAGCGAGAGGCTGTGGGTTTGATGCAGATGCGTGGCGATGAACGCAAACGCACCATACAGGAATGCACCCTCCAGAAAAACCGTGAGTGTGACCACGCGGGCCCAAGGTTTCCGCAGCACCAAATCAAATTCGCGGAATGTGCGCTGTAATACGTGCCCCTCGATACGTGACACGCTGAGCGCGCGGGCAGGCAGGCGTCGGTGCATTGAAAACAGCAACACACTTACCGCTACAAAACCGGCTGCCAACAGAAAAAATGGCATGCGCCAGCCGAAAAAATCTGCGGCGAGACCGCCCAGCAGCTGTCCGGCGGAAACGCCGAGAATCTGTCCGATCAGGAACCGCGCCAGCACCGGCTGACGCTGTTCGTAGGGCACCACATCGCCGATCCATGCCATCGATAGCGGAATGATCGCGGCCAGCATTGCGCCCGCAATCAGCCGCGCCGCCAACAGCGTCTCGAACCCGGATGCCAACGCGCACATCAGTGTGGCCAGCGAGCACGCTACGCAGGCCCAGGCGATAACGCGATACTTGCCGAATCGATCCCCGAGCGGGCCGAAGAAAAGTTGATTGAGGCCGTAGGCGAGCGTAAAGATCGTCACCACCCAGGAAGCTGCGCCTAGCGAGATGCTGAATTCGGACGCGAGCCGTGGCAACAGCGGGTCGGTGACGCGTTGCGAAACCCCACTGCCGAATGCGGCGATCGAAAGCGCGACAAAGGCGTGGGGCGAAATTTCCGGGTCAGGTCGCGGAGACATCAACGCAGATTACCATTCGCGTGAGAGTTTCGTCATCGCGCAGATCAAGGCGGAATCCTGTCCCAGCGCGAAGGTAATATGTCATGACGACGCCAGCACATTGAATTGTCGCATCGCCCGCTCTCAATAGTCTGGCATCCACGCTCGTTCCAGACCAAAATGCTGCCAGACACCGCATCAATGCTATAGCTGTACAAATTTCGACTCATTCGGGCGCTTGGTAAAATCATTCGACATCAAGGAGAAAACATGTACACCCTTTATTACTCACCCGGTAGCGCCAGCATGGTTGTTCATCTCGCGCTACTCGAAATTGGCGCACCGTATCGGTTGGAGCTTGTCGACTTCGACAAGGACGCGCAACACAGCGCCGGATATCTGAAACTCAATCCGCAAGGCGTGGTACCGACGTTGGTGATCGACGGGCGACCGCTGACAGAGTCAGCGGCGCTACTCATGATATTGGCCGAACGCCATCCCGAAGCACGTCTGGTACCCGCACCTGGCGCGGCCGGGCGAGACGAGTGGATCCAGTGGGTCGTTTATCTGAGTAACGCGCTTGCTGCCGCCTATCGCCTCTGGTTTTATGCGTCTGATCTGGGGCTGAAAGAACACACGCCAGAAACGCGTGCGGCAATTCAGCGGAAAATCGAAGCCGTGTGGAACCGTCTGGATGCGCATCTTGCCGCGAACGGCCCATACCTGCTTGGTCGCGAATTTTCAGGGGCCGATTTATTGTTAACAATGCTGATGCGCTGGTCGCGCAACATGCCGCGTCCGGTTACCGAGTGGCCAGCACTGAAGAAGCTGGCCGACCTCGTTCGCGCTAGAGCGAGCTGGAAAAAACTCTACGAGATCGAGGGGCTAAGTGAATGGTAATTCGCGCAGCACAACACAACGCTCAATGCGAATGATGCGCCCATCAGGACTGTTATTGAGCACGTAAAGCCAGCCGTCAGGACCTTGGTGAACGCCACGGATACGTTCTCTCAGTGCGGTAACCAATCGTTGCTCTTCAACAACCTTGTGGCCGTCGAGTTTTATCCGCACCAGCAGCAAAAAGCCGCCAGAACCCAGGACACACATGACCATCAAGTTACAAAAATCAGCGGAGCAACAGCTCATCGATTCCATCAAGAAATTTGTTGTTGAAAATCTGGGCACCGAGGTCGGCGACCTCAAGGCACGGCTGATCCTCGAATTCTGCATCAAGGAGGTTGGGCCCAGCATTTACAATCAGGCCATTGCCGACGCACAGGAATATATGAGTGAAAGGGTGGCAGATCTTGGTGGCGCGCGCTATGAAGCGGAATTTGACTACTGGCATGATAAAAGCAAACGCTAAGCGAATTTTTCTGAATCCTTTCGCAGCGCACCATATCGCACGCTGATGGAGAAAGTTGATGTCATCGTTATTGGCGCGGGCGTTGTCGGTCTCGCCTGTGGCCGTGCGCTTGCACTTGCCGGGCGGGAAGTGTTGCTGCTTGAATCTGAATGCGCATTCGGCACGGGTGTCAGTTCACGCAACAGCGAAGTCATTCACGCCGGGCTCTATTATCCAAACGGCTCGCTGAAGGCGCGTCATTGCGTCACGGGCAAGAGGATGTTGTATGACTACTGTTCGGCGCGGGGCATTGGGTTTCGCCGGTGTGGCAAGTTACTCGTCGCAACTGAAGACGCGCAAATTGCGCAAATCCAAAAACTGCTGGCAAATGCCCATGGCAATGGCGTTGATGATCTGACGTTGATCACTGGCACTGACGTGCGTGTGTTGGAGCCCGCGTTGAAATGCAAGGCTGCATTACTGAGCCCAAGTTCTGGCATCATCGACAGTCATGCTTACATGCTTTCATTGCTCGGGGACCTCGAAAATGCGGGCGGCATTGCCGTATTCAATACGCCGGTCATCGGTGGGGAAATTACCAGCGATGGCGTGGTGGTGAATGCGCGAGGTGCCGACGCACTGCAGGCCAGACTCGTGATCAACTGCGCGTCGCTCGGCGCACAGGCAATCGCACATGCTTTTCACGGCTTCCCGGCCGAACACATTCCCAAACTTCGCTATGCACGCGGCGTCTACTTTTCAATATCAGGAAAGTCGCCTTTTAGTCATTTGATTTATCCACTGCCAGAAGCTGCTGGACTCGGCATTCACCTGACGATCGATATGGGTGGGCAAGCGAAATTTGGGCCGGATGTTGAATGGATCGCTGAGCCGTCCTATACGGTGGACGCGTCGCGGGCCGAATTTTTCTATGGTCAAATCAGCAAATACTGGCCGGGCATCAAGGATCATCGACTGCAGCCTGCATACGCGGGAATTCGGCCCAAAATCAATGCGCCAGACGAGCCTGCGGCGGATTTCTACATCGCCGGTCGCGAAATCCATGGCGCTCGCGGTGTGATCAATCTATTTGGCATTGAGTCGCCGGGGTTGACGGGTTCGCTATCGATTGCAGAACAGGTAAAAGAATTGGCGGATGCTGACTAGTGCTGCGCTGATCAGTGCTATTTCACCCCCGGCGCGACCGGCACCGGACCCTCAATGTAGGGAGACGGATCAAGTGCCCTGTTAAGCACCGCAGCTACCCGCGCGCCAGCCTTGGCAAGCTGTGCTGGAATCACCTCGACAGCTGCATTCACGTATGCCTGGGGAAGCTCAATCGGGGTTGCTGTCCACGGCACCCGGCAAACAAAACTGGGCAGTTTTCCATAGGTGACCGACTTACTCAGCTCATAGGATTCATTCATCCAGTCGCGGATATCAGTTTTTTGCCAGTCGCGCATTTCCTTGTTCCGATAGCGGCCTAGTAATTGTTTGGCAAATTCGCGCTCACTACTGCCGCGCAACGTCAGCTTTACCAGGTCGCTGTCCCATACCGAATGCAATCGGCGGGCGGATGTCGCACCCGGCAATAATACATTTTTAAAATTGGCGCCGGCGTCGCCGTCGTCTGCGGCATGCAGGGGTTGATGAATGTCCCCAACGATGTGCACCAGAAAGCGTGCCGCCAGCGCGCGTATCTCAGGCGTGTTGGTGAAATCGGCAAGTACCTTGATCAGCACTGGCACCCTTGCCGAAGCACATTCGCCTTTGGGGCAATACTCATCGAACGTTTGCGATTGGCAGACCGGCTGATTGTCATAGTGCCATTTATCCGAATTGGGGATCAACTGCGAGAGCGTACTGCGATTCAAATCGATGTAGTTGGCGATGTCGCCAAGATCGGCACCGGGAATGAGATCGTTGAGTCGGATGCGCGTCCGCGGTGTCAGGAGTTCGGCTGCGACGAGACCGGTGACACGATGGCCTTCGCTGCCCCATGCGATGGCAGCAGTGGGCGCAATGATGGTCGATAACACGATCAGCGCAGCGGCAATGGAGCGAAAAAATCGTGCGCACCAATTCATGGCAACCATACTGACCTTCCTTGTCTTGTTCATTTGCGTACACCCGGGGAATTGAAGTTGAAGCAATCGTAGCATCGACACGTAACGCCGTCACGAATTCAACCGGAAATAGCCAGACTTCCCGGCAGCGCAAACGAAAATAAAATAGTCAGCCGGCAGATTTGGTGGCCATTTTTGATCACGTAGATTGCAAAAAAATGGCCATCAGGAAAATGTAAGCCCCACGGATAAGCGCATGCTTTGTTCCTGAAGTCTCTTATCGCGCCGAAAGCATTGTGCGACAATAATATCCGAGGCAAGCTGCGAGCCATCCTTCAGAAAGAAACTGCATGAGTACGACGCTGCCGAACAAAGTATTTTTTGAACACGGCAATATAAAGATCACCGGTGCCCGTTTCGAGACCGGTTTTGAATCCTATCCGGTACGAAAAATCAGCGCCGTCAGAATCGAGGCCGGAAAACGCAACGCACGCACAGGCATCGCGCTGATGGTAGCAGGCTCGGCAGCATTGCTGGGCGGCATATTTGGCAATATCCCGGTATTACTTGTGGCAGGCGCCGCTTTTGCGGTCGGCGGTGCAATGATTTTTTTTGCGAAGGTGAATAGCAGCGTTGTGCTGACCACGCGGGGACATGACGTTCGCGCATTGACGAGTAAGGATAGCGCGCTGATTGGGTCCGTCGCTGCGGCATTGAACGAAGTGATTGCAAACCGCAATTAGTGCAATCCTCGATTGCCTCGCGGTGTACTTGAGGCCTACCATTCATGTTACGGATCGGCCAGCAGCATTCTTGACAGAAAAAACGAAAGGTGCATGCCATGAACCATCTAATGAGGAAAGCGCTTACCCGGTCGGTTGTAGCTTGCTGCTGTGCGTGGTTTGCAATGGCTGCTCATGCGGTCGGTCTTAGCGGCATGAAGGTTCAATCTGCCCTGGGCCAACCGCTAGCGGCGGAAATCGAAGTCACCGGGCTGCCATCCGATGAGTTTGCAAGGGTTGTGGCACGCATTGCCGGCCCTGAGGACTATCAGGCAGCCAGGTTGATATATACACCGCTGTTGCGACAAGTTCGCGTGGCCACCGAGCGCCGCATTGATGGCAAGAGTGTCCTGAAAATCACCAGCCTCGCGCCAATAAACGAGCCCACCCTTGATCTTCTGGTGGATTTCAATTGGCGCGGAGGTCGGTTACTGCAAAAGTACTCGGTTCTGCTCGATCCGCCGACGTGAGGCTTCGTGTGCTCGTATCACTTCATTTCTTCAGCCACAGGTTGAGGCACGTTTAACTGAATCGGCACGAATATCCATAGCAGGATATAGACGATCGCGCCAATTCCGTGCAGCAACACCGTCAACAGAAAGAGGATGCGCCACGACCACGCTGGAATGTTCGACAGTGCTGCAAGGCCACCGCACACACCACCAATCCATTTGTCGCTCGTCGAACGCCGGAATTGGTTGAGGGCAGAGGATGAAGAGAACGATGCGTTTGAAGGCGCACCACCCTGAGAAGCTTGCGACGCAGTGCCGTCCAACACGCGTTTTTTGGCGAGTACAAATTCGTCTTCGGTCAATGCGCCTTGTGCACGCAGTGTTTGCAGCTTTTGCAGTTGGTCGGCTAAGTCCATGGTAAGTCTCCTTTTAAGTCTGCGCGATTGGTCGCAGAGTTTGCAACCATTGGAGAACAGGATAATGCACAACGCGGTTGCTTTGTGCGTCGATGCGATGGAATGCAGAACGCAACGGACAAAGCGCCGTGCATACGCGCTTTATGAAGCCGCAGGCATGAGCACCCGTGAACGGCTCAGGCGATCAACGCCCTGCCTGCACGAATTCATTGAATTTGCAATCAATTGCACATACACATGATTCGCCTTATGCTTATGCAATAACATAAGCACCACAAACAAAAAATACAACGCCACTCACCGCTTCGCACACGGAGCCTTCATTGAATCAAAATACGAAACCCCCGGCGCGCGCGCCGGCTAGAAACCCGGTCAGTGTCTTCGGCACGCCATGGCCGCTCGACCCGCCATTGCTCCGCATCCGACTGCGCTATGTCGCGGCACGCTTTTTACAAGTACCGGAACCGCGTGTATCGCTGCGAAATACCGACGAAATGTTACGTTGGGCGCAGCAAATGCAAGACGACGACATGCCGCGCTCGGCAACTGAACTTATGCGTCTGGCGATCGAGGAGGACCCTACCCAACGCCCGCTGTGGCAGTTTTTGCTCGCGCGCGTTTTCGAAGACGACAACGCGACTGAATTTACCGAGCTTGCACAGGCATTCGCGACGCAATTCCCGAACGATGAGGCGATGACCGAAATCGAAGCAATGCGACAAATGCTGTTGCGTAACGAGGGTTCGTCATCGGTACAGCGTGATTCAACGCGGCCAGCCAAATGGAACTCATCGGCCTTTTTCGGGCGCGACGACAGCGGACAACGCTCAATGCATGAATCTCTGTTGCAGGCGATAAAGTGAATTCATCTATTAAATCCGGTGCGGGGACAACAAGTGTCGCAACGCACGACGAAATAGCCGCCAAACACCTCACCCTGGAAAAAAATGTCGTCAGTTACAAGTGTAGTGACGCCATTAACGCGGTGACGCAGGCTCTGCGCTATTTCGAAGACAATTCACGGCTTGAACGCGAGCAACTCTTGCAGTCCGGTCTCATCAGTACCAAAGCCGGGCAGACCGCCTCTATCTGGCTCTCCGAACGCTACGACCATTTGTTGCGCCTGGCACGTGAAGTTGTTCTGCGAAGCTTTGCTGCCGAGAACGCAGAAACGAACCAACGGACCTCAATCTGTGCGCTCGCAATCCTGCTTTCCGGACACGCGATCAAGTGGCGAAAGTTTTCCGGCGGTCGTCCAGCGCCGACCAACCGCGAATGGTTGCATCAGATCTTTCGTACCGCGTACGCGTTCGGCGTTGCCTCGAATGTATTGAGTGTGCGGATCGACGAACGTCAATTCGACGCGACTGTCGAGACGCTATATGTTCGTGCACTGCTTCTGGATCGATTTTCTAGCGGCAATCTTCCGCCTGCACGACTTGAATTGCTTGATGACTGGCTGGTCGCGTGGATGGGTTCATTGTGGCTCACCCGCGAACCGGTAACAGGCGAGCCAACACTGGGCGTCAATACCGCAGCACCCCAGCGCGGCCTCACGCCGCATGCGGTCGGCGACGGTTCACATCTATTCCTGAGCCTGCGTCCCATGCAGCGCCAGCTGGATCGCTCGATCAGGGAATTCCACCGCGGCAGCATTTTCCCTGGCTGGGGAATTGGCCAGGGCCTTCCCATGGAAGAACACGTTGCCGTCATCGATTTTCTTGAACGTGAATTCACGCTTATTGAAAATGCAGGCACGCAACGAGGCAAACGCATTTCAATCAGTACCAATTCAAATGTTGCTGTGTTTTTCGGCTTCAACGAAATCTGCAGGATGGCCTTCTCGACAGAGAAACTTCACACGCTCTCAGGCGGCGGCGGCGAGATCGGCATCCGCAATGCCATACATCTGGTCGATATGAGTGAGGCTGGACTCGGATTGGATGTGATCGACGAAGACGCACGCCGCGTGAACGTAGGCGATCTCATTGCGGTGCGTCTCGAAAAAGGCCGCCCCTGCGTGCTTGGCGTGGTGGTGCGAAAATCGAAGCTGCACCGACCCACAGCGACGCTCATCGGCGTCAAGGTTCTTTCCAAGCAGCCCGTGTATCGGGCGATGGAGCGCGTCGACGAAGCCAACACATGGCAGCCCACCGAAGGAATCATGATCGCCGGTGGCGGCGTGAACGGGTTCGCGGACTCTGTCATCGTCAGTGAAAAAACTTACGTGGCAAATTCTTTGCTGGCCGTCACGTTAGGCACTCATACCTACGAGTTGCGATTGCGCCGTGTGCGCCAGCAGGGAGCAGGTTGGCGAATGGCGGCGTTTGACGCAGCGATTTCGCCGTAACGACAAAATTTGCCGCTTATCTACAAACTCAAGCATTACAGCGGACTTTTACCACCGTTCGTGCTCCCAAATCCCGCCAACCGTGGGACAGGAAACGTAGCCTGAATTAACCTTGGTGCATCGCGTACGCGCGCTGGGCATAATGCAGGGTCTGATGTTAACTCTGCCTCGCATGCGTGAATCCTCCCCTACCTTGATTTTTGATTTCGTCGATCCGTTGATGACAGGATCTGGCGCACGCCGGTTGGCTTTCACGCAGCCCGAACGCGTGATCACGGCCCTCACTATTGCCGACGTGCGCCCGGCACTGCGGGAAGTGGAGGAGGCAGCACGCAACGGTTTCTTCGCAGCCGGCATGATCTGTTATGAAGCGGCACCCGCGTTTGACGCAGCACTTCACGCACGACCACCAGGCTCCCTGCCGCTGCTTTGGTTCGGCTTGTTTCGTGCGCCTGCGTCGTTGCCGCGCGTCACCAAACATCACGCTGCCGTCAGCGGTTGGACACCAGACACTGATCGCGCAACCTACGATGCCAGCATCAAAGCCGTCCGCGAGGCAATTGCACGTGGTGACACCTATCAGGTGAATTACACAATGCGCCTGCATAGCTCCGTCAGCGGCGCGCCACGCGCATGGTACGAAGCTCTTGCTGCGCAATCGCACGGGCGTTTCAATGCATATCTCGATATCGGTGAAAAGCAGATTCTCTCGCTGTCTCCGGAATTATTCTTTGCGTGGGACGGCACGCAACTGATGGCACGCCCGATGAAAGGCACACTGAGCCGTGCGGCACTGCCGGCCTCGGAGTCGGTAAGCGACGCCTGGCAGGCAAGCGATGAGGCGGAAGCATTTGCGCTTGTGAACTCGGCGAAAAATCGTGCGGAGAATTTAATGATCGTCGACCTGTTGCGAAACGATCTCTCGCGTATCGCGGTGACTGGGTCGGTGGCAGTGCCGAAGCTGTTCTCATTGGAAACCTACCCGACGGTGCATCACATGACCTCTACCGTGACGGCAACAACCCGCGACGGCGTAACGCTGGAGGATGTTTTTTGCGCGCTCTTCCCTTGTGGTTCCATTACCGGCGCACCTAAAATAAAAACTTCTGAAATCATCGCGCTGCTGGAAACCTCACCGCGCGGCATCTATTGCGGCGCGATCGGCTACGTAACACCCGATCAGCGCGCCGTGTTCAACGTGCCGATTCGCACCATTACGATGGACAGCGCGAGCGGTATGGCGCAATGCGGTGTTGGCGGCGGTATCACCTGGGATTCAACAGCGGGCGAGGAACACGCGGAGGCCTTGACCAAAGCGCGCTTTCTGGGTGTCGGTGCAGGCCACTTCGACTTGCTCGAAACTCTGCTGCTTCAGGACGGGCATTACGCGTTTCTTGACCGCCACCTGGCGCGACTGCTGACGGCGGCAAAGCGGTTTGGGCATTTGGCTGACATGCCCGCCATTCGCGCGGCGCTTGCTGCACACGCCGCCACGTATGCGTACCAACTGCGTCGCGTGCGGCTCCTGGTATCACCATCCGGCGAGATCACCATCACCTGCACCGCCCTTCAGTCTGCACCCGAGGACTGGCTTGGGGCCAATGATGCTGCGGAACGCGTCAAAATTGCGCTCGCCTTGAAACCAGTTGACTCGCATCATGAATTCCTGCGCTACAAAACAACGGCACGTTCGGCGTACGACGTACACATTGCGTCGTCGGAGAATGCGTTCGATATTTTGCTATGGAATGAGCGTAACGAAGTGACCGAATTTACGCGCGGCAATGTGGTTGTCTCTCTGGATGGAAAGCTGCTCACGCCACCCCTTGGCTGCGGATTGCTGCCGGGTGTGCTGCGCGCGGAATTGCTGGAACGGAT